>NZ_BAAADA010000180.1:0-4961 GCF_039522005.1 Alkalibacterium indicireducens | reverse complement strand
TAGATTAAGGGTCTTCTTTCTTTTTGTCTAGGTCGAATTTCCCCTCTTCCGACATTAATTTTACACATAGTCAAGTGTTCTACGTATATATTATCTTTTCATGCTAAGACTCATTATTTTAATCTCCTCTCATCAACTTCTATTCGCAAAATTCAAGAAAACTCGTTATACTTAGCGTATTGAACACATTCAGGAGGAGTAGAAATGCAGAGTATCCCGTAGCTGATATCCTTGATGTCTGCGTCGAAGCCGGGCGAGCTATGCTCGAAAATGGGGCTGAAACGTACAGAGTTGAAGATACCCTTTACCGTATAGCGAAAAGTTACAACCTTGTCTACATTAATGTTTTCGTTGTGCCCACAGCACTTATACTGACCGTACAAGGTGAAGATGGCCAGGACCATACTGAACTTCTGAGAATGACTGATCGACAGACAAATCTTGAAAAGGTCTCGATGGTAAATGATCTGTCCAGACAGCTGGCTCAGCGTGCACTGGCTCCAGACAAAGTTAAACTTAAATTGACCAATATAAAAAATACGCCACGAAATTTTTCAACCTTGCAGCGCAACCTGGCTATTGCATTTGCCTGTGGCAGCTTTCCACTTCTGTTCGGCGGAACCTATGACGATATGCTTCCCGCCTTTATCGCAGGCGGACTGGGACATATCCTGTTCGAAGTGATCAACGACTGGACGAATGTCAGCTTCTTTGCTGAAATGGTGGCATCATTTTTCATTGGGCTGCTGGCTCTGCTCTTTACGACCTCAGGTTTTGGAGATGATGTCAATATCATTATCATCGGCAGTGTCATGTCTCTTGTTCCCGGTATGGCTATCACAAACAGCTTCAGAGATCTGATGGCCGGTCATCTCCTCGCTGGAGTGGCTGTACTTGCCAAAGCCTTTTTGACCGCCGGAGCTATAGGCATAGGGATCGCAATGGTCTTGACATTTTTATAACAGATAAGGAGTTTTCAGATGAATTTGAATCATTTAACCTACTTTATAGCTGCACTTGTCGCCACATTTGGTTTTGGTGTGCTCTACAATGTTCCAACACGAACCTTATTTGCTTCCAGTTTTGCAGGAGCGATCGGCTGGATCGTCTATTATATCCTGTCTTTCCAGCTAGAACTCGACTTATTTGTAGGTGTCGGCGTAGCAGCTTTTTTAGTGGCCTATTTCAGCCAATGGTATGCTAGACATTTTAAAATGCCAGTAATCGTCTTTGCTATCCCCGGAATTATCCCTCTTGTTCCAGGAGGTTCTGCCTACAATATGATGCGAGCATTTATCGAGGGCAGCTCAGAAATGGCGCTCATGTACGCCACGGAAACCTTTCTGATTTCAGGTGCGATTGCTTTAGGCCTTTCGGTAAACAGTGGACTGTTCCAGGTCTTTTCTAGTCAGGCATTTGAAAAACGCGACAAACGGTACCTCCCTTAACACCCACTTTTACTCAAGTCAGCATATATCATTTTCATAAGTACAACTAAAAACCGGGAGCATCTCACGTGTTACTTGAGAGGCTCCCGGTTTTTTAGTTTAATGTCTTTTTTTATTCGTCTAATGTCAGTGATTAAAACCCGCTGACGTAGTTCAGTGGATTGACAGGTTGGCCATTTTTATGAATTTCAAAGTGAAGGTGGACACCTGTTGAATCTCCAGTCGTCCCCATCGTACCGATTCTCTGTCCTTGAGACACTGACTGACCTCTTGATACCAGCATGTTCGGCTGCAAGTGAGCGTACCGGCTTGCGTATCCGTCACCGTGGTCGATGTCAATATAGTAGCCTAGTGCTCTGTTGAATCCCGCTGTTCTGACTGTTCCAGAACGTGTCGCAGTGATTGCTCCACTACCGGCAATGTCGATTCCACTGTGGAATCTGCGTGTTCTGAAAATCGGGTGGATTCTGAACCCAAATGGTGAAGTCAGACGTCCGCTTGCCGGTCTGCTCCAGCTTACGCTTGATGGCGTACTGCTTGAGCTTGGACTTGGACTAGAACTCGATCCACCACTTTGAGATGAAGTGGCTGCGGCTGCTTCCTGTTCTCTTCTTTGGGCTGCAGCTCTTGCTTCTGCTTCAGCCTGACGACGCGCTTCATCTTCACGTTGTTGAGCCGCTGCTCGCTGACGCGCTTCTTCTTCACGTTGCTGAGCCGCTGCTTGTTGACGGGCTTCTTCTTCACGCTGTTGAGGGGCTGCATGCTCGCTAGACTCGGCTTCACGGCGTTCTGCCGCTGCCTGCTGACTCGCTTCTTCTTCGGCACGTGCTTGTTCTTCACGCTCTGCTTCCAGTCTAGCTGCTTCAGCGATTGCCTGACGTTCAGCTTCTTCTTCTGCTCTGCGACGCTCTTCTTCTTCACGTCTGCGTTGCTCTTCAAGACGACGTTCTTCTTCAGACTGAATTTCAGAAGACAAGGTCATCGCCTGTTGCGCCAGAACGTACTGTTCACTGATAAATGATTCTTTCTCTTTTTCATTCATTTCATACAATTCAGCGACGTGCATAATTTCATCATCGAGCGCCACCTGCTGAGAACTCAACTGTTCACGAGTTGCTTCCATTTCGTTAAGTGTATTCTGTACTTCTACTCGCTCAGCTTGTACCTGCTCTTCAGATTCTTTTACAAGCTGCTGGTCACGAATCTGGTCTTCAATAATAGAACGGTTAGCAGATACTAACTGGCTGACAATACCCATACGACTGATCAGATCTGACAAATTTTCTGCTGACAGAATGATATGTATGATTCTCGTCGGGTTCCACTGGGTTTGTGTGGAACGAGCTTGCTGCATTAGTTTTTCGTTACGCTGTTCAATCAGTACATTTAAGTGATCAATCTGTTCATTTAAACGGTCAATTTCTTTATTTGCAGCATCCAGACGATCATTCTGGTCAATCAGATCTTCTGTCAATTCTGAAATGCTGATTTGAAGTGCCTGAATACTCGCTTCAAGTTCTTCTCTTTCGCGAGCCAGCTCTTCCATTTCCTGTTCAGTGTTTTCAATGTTACCGTCTAATTCACCTGAACGATTTTCAACTTCTTCTTTTTCTTGTTTTAATTCATCAAGCAAGTTTTCAGCCTGGACCGGTGAGCCGACAATAGGGAACGAACCAGCGAGCATGACAGAGGCTAATAAGCCAAGTGTAAACTTCTTCTTCAAAATAGTTCCTCCTAAATTCAAAATAGTCTCGTTTAATATGCTAAAATTATCATAATCAATAAGTTCATGTTTAATCGCTTTTGTTTTTTAAGCTAAACTTATAATAGCATCAAACTGAATTATGTTAAACTACATGATGATTACAGTTATATTACACTTGTATTTAGTCAAAACATAGAAAAATTATGCAGTTCTTATAATCCCAAAAAATCGCATATCATTTGACTTCTAAATTTTTACACAGACTTAAACAGCTTGAATTAAACACGACCCTGCCAGTCACCTGTGCTTATTCAAGCTGCTTATTTGAAGTAATCTAGTCATCCTATTCGCTGATAAAGACCTATTATTTCTACAGTCCTGTCAAATCATTTTCTGCTCCTTCTCTAGAAGCAGTCCTTCGTAATCATTTATTTTATGGTCAAGTTTATTTATGACCGCTTCCATTTCCACTACTCTTTTCTTCAATTCAGTTCTTTCTCTAATGAGGATATTCTTACGCTCTTCGAGGGTTTTATCTCCCTCACGAACAAGTTCCGTATAACGTTTAAGGACATCCAGCGGCAGACCTGCTGCCTTCATACATGAGATGAAATCTATCCACTTCAGATCATTTTGATCAAATGTGCGAATGCCTCCTGAATTCCTAGACACCTCTGGGATCAGACCGATTCTTTCATAATATCTGATTGTAGAAGCTGTCAGATTATACTTTTCTGCAACTGCGGATATATTCATTGCTCTCTCCTTTTCTTCTATCTGTGAGACTAGTCTATCTTGAAAACTGTTCGACTATTTCATGCGACCGATGATCGATGAATAGCGTTTCTTTCTTGTCCAGTTCAGCAATTCGTTTCATATCTTCTTCTGATAAGTTGAATGTCTGACTGCTATAGTTTTCCTGGATGCGGCCCTTATTTACTGACTTGGGAAGCGCTACTATAGCATTTTGTGTAAGCCAGCGAAGGATGACCTGTGCCGCTGTCTTATCATACTTTTTACCGATTTCCACGAGAACGTTATGCTTGAATATATTATCTTTCCCTTCAGCAAATGGTGCCCATGATTCATGAACAACCCCATATTCTTTCATAATGGCATGGTCTTCATGTCGCTGATTGAATGGATGTGTTTCAATCTGATTAACTGCCGGCACTATTTCATTATGAATGATCAGGTCTACCAGGCGATCCGTATGAAAGTTACTGACACCGATTGATCTAAGCTTCCCTTCCTTCACCATATCTTCCATTGCACGCCAGGATCCGTAGACATCTCCAAAGGGCTGATGGATAAGGTACAGGTCAATATAGTCCACCTGGAGCTTAACAAGCGCTTTTTCAACTGCAGCACGTGTCTTGTCATAACCTGTATCGTCTACCCAGAGTTTAGTCGTCAAAAAAATCTCTTCTCTGGGGATTCCACTTTTTCTAATCGCTCTTCCAACTGCTTCTTCATTATTGTAAGCTCTGGCAGTGTCGATCAGACGGTAACCTGTTTCAAGAGCATCCAGCACAGCACGTTCACATTCTGCTTCATCGGGAATCTGAAACACACCAAAACCGAGTAAAGGCATCTCCAGTCCATTATTCAATTTAATAGTTTTCATAATACTTCCTCCAGTTAAATTATAGTAATTACCAATTTTTTTGTTTTTTCGTGTTGTTTTAATGCAACTATCGTTGCTCTATCAATTAAAATACAAAAAGGCACCTCTTCCCCCCCTTAATCTGATAAAATGAAGTTCACTAAAAACAAACATTCATCACTTAAGGAGTGAAAAGAGATGC
>NZ_BAAADA010000179.1:0-3147 GCF_039522005.1 Alkalibacterium indicireducens | reverse complement strand
TCCGATTGGTATAGTCAGTGGGCCTTCACCACCTTTAATTTTTAGTTTTCATAAAAAATTTGACAGTTCCATTTAATTCTTATATATACTATTGTCCTTTTATTCAAATACTCATCAAAAAAGACCACAAAGAAAATCATCTCTGTGGTCTTTCCTCTTAATTAAAATAGTATCTGGTCATTTCCAGGGCGTTTGTCTTCATTATCTGATCAGCATATTCATTGAGTACATCTGAGGATATCGTACTCTTCTCTCCATACTCCAGAGCTACGGCCAGCTCCTCTTCACTCGTTTTTTCATTCATTTCTTCAATAAAGAAAATTAAGTGGAGATAATACTGTCCTTTGTACGTGAACAAGTTTGATGCACCGCTTTCCATATGAAAAGATTGGGCTAACTGTATCATCTGTTCGAAATTGTTCAACACAACAATTGCCTCTTTAGTCTCATTATCATCCAGACTGTACTCTTCCACTTCGTCTGTAAGTTCATGATCACTCTCGTCCGGATGACTGTCAAACGCTGCATCACCCAGTCCAGTGAGCTGGTTCATCTCTTCCTTGAAATTAGCTCCCTTACTGATGAATAGTTCAAGACCATTGTTGTTCGGCATGACTTGGAATGTAACTGCTTCTGATTCCTGGAATTCCTCATCAATATCAACTTCTTCCAATATACTGTAGAAGAATTTTTCGATTTGCTTCTGATTTCCTAACAGGTCCAGGAATGTAATCCCACGTTCTTCTAAATCTGTATTTTCGATGACCACTCGTATAGTATCTTCATTGATATGTTCAATTTCCATTATCCCGCACCTCGCAATTCTGTGGAGAACAGGTCCTCCATCTGGGATGATAAATCATTCTTTTGTATACAAAAACAGTCCAGATCGACTGCACTTAGATTATTATACAAAAGCTAGCCTGCAAATACAAGCTATGACGATTACATTGTACTTTTTTGTTCTCATAAGGTCAAAAAGAACCGACCCACTGTCGATTCTTTTTTAGTCGTTAATATGCTGTTCTTATACTTGAGATAGAGCTACAAGTTTCTGAGCCTTTTCAAGTTCCATTGCTCTTACTTCTCGAGGAACAAATTGACGGATTTCATCTTCATTGTACCCAATCTGAAGTCTTCGGTCATCAATGATGATCGGTCTTCTAATCAATGTCGGATTCTCCTGAATGACTTCGAACAGTTCTTTTAAAGATAATTCATCAAGATCAATATCCAGTTCTTTAAATGCTTTGGAACGAGTGGAAATAATATCTTCCGTTCCATCTTCTGTCAGTCTCATAATTGCTTTTATCTCTTCAATTTTTAAAGGTTCGTGAGCCATATTCTTCTCGTAGTAAGGGATGTCGTACTCCTCAAGCCATGCCTTTGCTTTTCTGCATGATGTGCAACTTGGTGTTGTAAATAATGTGACCATTATGTATTTCTCCCTTCATGTCTAATGTTTCTTTTAGATGATTGTCATCTTCTACACTTAATACTATAGAGTAATTGTGAACAGTTGTAAACCCTATTTGTTATTTTTTTGACTTATTTCTTCGTTTTATTATACATAGTTCTTAAAAAAAGTTGATATATAGAGGTTTTAAAGAATTTGATATATGAATATCTGCGAACTCAGATTATAACTTTTATAATCTAGAGTGTCGTTAAGACACAAAAAGCTCCAACCCAGTATTAAAACTGAGCTGGAGCTTTACCTAGAGAACTGGTCTTAGTATAAAAGATCAACAAGTTCTTCAATATCTACATTTCCAAAATAGGTTTGAGTGTCGATATCCTTTAATGCATGAGTAATGGCTTCTCGGGTATATGGAACACCTTGCAAGTCTTTTTCAACATCTTCTATTTCGCCCATACCAAAGAAATCACCGAAAATACGAATATCCTCTATTTTTCCTTTTCTTACATTCATTTTAACTTCTACTGTTCCTACAGACAGACGTTCACTTCTTTCCATATCAAAGGATGGAGATTTTCCGTAATTCCATTCCCAATTTGCTGTATACTGTTCAGCGAACGCTTCTATCTTGACCCAATCCTCATCTGTCAGAACATACTCTTTAATGTCTTCAGACTTATCAGTATCAAAAATATAAAGCAGCAGCTTGTCTCTGAAGTCTTTTGCATTCATAAACTGATAAGAATCATCCAGATAAGGTTTGATGTTTGTTACTCTGCTTCTGATGGATTTGATCCCTTTAGATTCCAGTTTATGTTTTTTAGGTTTAAGAGCCTTGACGACTGCTTCGATTTCAGAATCAAACATTAATGTGCCGTGAGCAGTCAAGCGGTTGTTTTTAGCATACATGGCATTGCCTGAGAATTTTTTACCATCAATGACCAGATCATTTCTCCCACGAAGTTCTGCCCCTTCTACCCCCATCTGATGAAGCGCATCAATGACTGGAGAAGTAAATTTCTTGAAGTCTCTGAAGGAGTTCCCATCATCTTTAGTCAGAAAACAAAAGTTCAGTACACCCATATCATGATAGACAGCTCCTCCGCCAGAGAAGCGACGAACGACTGTCACATTGTTTTCGTCTACATATGTCGTGTTTACTTCTTCATATGTGTTCTGGTTTCTCCCGACAATAATCGAATTATCATTAATATAGAATAGCAGAATCGGCTCATCAAGCTCTACTTCATTCAATAGGTAATATTCAATTGCCAGGTTGATTCTTGGATCGTGAATTTCTTTTCCATTTCTCTGGTTCTTTACATAATACATATACAGTTCTCCTCGCATAATAAGTTTGAAGATAAGAATTTTACTTATCTTCCTTGGTTGTTTTCTTAGTGTGTTAGAGGCTTCTCCCCCCATGGGAGAGAAAAATTCGAAATTGTCGACCCTCTTGTCCACTTTTGATCTTTGATAATTTCTTTGATAATTTAAAAATATCCATAGAAAATAATTTATTTAGGACGACTATTCGACAAAAAAAGCTGAACGTATTTTTGGGTATGTGGCGATTTAGTTGAGTACGGCTTATTTACCGAATATTACTGAAATCTTTTAAACTTTATTCTTTACTTACCACTATAATGCTTAAATACTCAAGTTTCGCACCCTAATAAATGCTTCACAATCCTATCGGATTAACCCTCACCAAAGAAATTACGCAG
>NZ_BAAADA010000178.1:0-3287 GCF_039522005.1 Alkalibacterium indicireducens | reverse complement strand
TAAGTTCAATATTCTAACTGATCTTTACGGTAAAAGGATAGAACGTCGTTCTTAGGGGTGCGAAACTTGAGTTTTTACTATTTCAAAAATAGGCTGACAAACAGGCATCGGCAGGACTTCTTCACTCCCTGATGCCTGTTATAGTCACTTTCCTTTATTCAAATCATAAGCTAGTTAATTTCCAGTTTCAGATTCCTAAGACTGACTGTGCTCTTCTTTATCCAACTGATCTTTTTTCGGGATTACCTTTTTATGTGCTCCATAGTTGAACAGGAGGATCACTGCATTCAACAGCAACCATATGATAACGAATGGCAGCTTGATCCACTCCCTTGAAGTAGCCTCTTGCTTACTTTTATTATGATCCTTATTCATGGAGACCGTCTCTTCTCAGTTTGATAATAGTTATCTTCTCTACGTTAGCCTTAATGCTCACACTATTCGGACAAATTTCGGGCTGGCAGTTACATAAAACACTTGCCCTCTGGCATTTCTCACTTTATACTGCTCACCTGATCCGACTTTCAGCTTGTCCAGGATTTCAGTAAACATCTGTCCTTTTTTCATGAATCCAAATACATCATCGTCAGACCAGCTGGGCTTGTTGTAGAAACGAAGTTCACCGTTGTGAATACTCTCCAAACGAAACCCTTTAAAACCCGGGAGCGATTTAGCTTTGTCATTAGCTGGATAATCTGGCAAATGATGTGCAGTCTTTTTTGTAGGAGGCTGATATCGGACGCCCACTTTTTTACAGATACATTCGACAACTGCTTCTGCAGCCGATATAAAATTATTTTGCTCCAAATAGTAATGATGATCGACCTGGTTATCGATGAATCCGTATTCTACAATAACTGTTTCCGTATTTCCAGTCAACCGGTGCATATAATAATAATCGACACCTTTTCGAATTTCTCTAGTGAATACCCGCCTCAATGGCAGACCAGTGGTGTGAGCTAATTTTTCAGCCAATGCTCTGGCAAAATCAGCTTTGGCATGAATCGAATGAATCGTCTCGACCCCACGTGCCTGACTATTGAAAGCGTTCCAGTGATTAGATACGCATAAATCATACTGATTCCTGATCCTAGCTATACGCTGCGTCGGATTCAGGGATACATCTGACTGACGGGTCAGGGCGACGTCTACCCCGCACTCCTTCAAGCGTCGATACTGATACAGACTGATGGAAAGTGTCCAGTCTTTTTCATTTACTCCAAATCCCTTCGCCCCCGGATCGGTTCCCCCATGTCCTGCATCAATGATTACTGTTTTACTCATGTCTCTTCCTTCTCTCTATTAGTTTATCAGTACTGCTTTAAAGTGACTCAGTTTTAGTGCCGTTCGATTTTTCCACTGGTAGACCGTTTTGCGGCTGACCTTATGCTTTCTCGCTATATCGGTCACGGAGAGCTTGTTCAGGACAGTCTCATTCAAATAGATCTGTTCATTCGGTGCCAGACAATCCAGCATAGAAGGAAAGAGCTGCCAGACGATCCAGTCTTCATTTTTGTCCCTGGACGACTCTGCTTCATCGTCAAAAAATTCTGAAACAGTCTCCTCCCGCTCTTTTTTCAGCTGATATTTTCTCAACTCATCTATAACCGCCCATTTGATTTTTTGAAAGGCAAAACCTGTGAACTGATAAAAATATTCCTCTTCACATAAATCCTCTGGAAATTGCTCGTACACTTTAACGAGTGTCAGTAAACCTATCTGAACCAGATCATCATAATTCTGATTTGATCTTAAAACTCCACACTTTTTCAATGCTCCATGAACCAAACTGGTATGAACAAAGAAAAAGTCATCTGCCATTTCTTCTCTCAATGTCCTCATCGATTTTCCTTTATTACGAGAATTCTCTAGTTTTATTTGTACCAGGCCTTGTACAACCCCTACTTTATAGGTAGAGCTATTCTCATTCAAAGGACTGAAACCTGTAGTCTGACTCCCGATTAATAAAATTATTATTATTCCAGTCTAAAGACTTTCATAATCAAGGTGAATCAGTTTAAATCCTCATCACATTCTTAACTAAATTTTCTGATTTCAACTGACATAAAAGGAGATAGACAGACAGGATTAAATTAATCTAATGGAAAAAATATAATTAATATCTACCGAATATAACCAGCTTATGCTATAATCAATGTGAATTTATGAACTTTAACAAAAATAATGATAGCGCTTTAATCAGTGCCGAAGGGAACGGTTCATGGATAAACTTTATAAAAAGTACGTCAGGCAGCTGGAAGATTATGTTTTAAAAGAACGGGCAAGTCAGTACCTCTTCACGAGTAATAAGGTAGACAGAGGTAGAACTTATTTTGATCATCTCAAAATAGACGCTTCTCAAATCATGAATTATCTGGATGTTTCACTTGAACAGAAGTATATTTCTATAGACCGGACATGCTTTTATATCTGTGATTTGTCCAATGAAGAACGAACACCCTATAACACGATTGTCTTTAATCTCTATGGGTCACCTCTCAAGTCCGTTGAAACGACAACTCAGATAATAAACCGGTCGTTCAATGCCATGAACATAAACTATGAAATGATTAAACAATTAGGCAAAGCTTTTGGCATTAATCAGAAATGTCCCTATGTCTTAGGTCCCATGTGTTTCGCTCCGGACAAAGGAACGAAGCACAATCACGCCAACTGGATCGGAATCCACAATGTTCGGGATATCCATAGCCATGACAAACAGACCTTACTTAGTATAAAAAATGAACACGAGCTATTGATTGATCTAGATGTAAAAAAGACGGATAAGATGGTGACTAATGGACATATTATTTACCAGGCTCAGGAGGCTATGGTCAAAGGGTGGCAGGCCTTATACCAAGATGAGAACGATGATTACCAGACCTGGAACATTTTAAAGAAACGCTCGCTACAGCACACCTTTTCTCAAAAAATACCAACCCTGTTCTCCTGTCTGATGTTCTTTTCCTATTTTCAGGCTCTGGAGATGCTTCGCACAGTTCTTAAAGAAGGCGATCCATTGCTCGATGACGTTATGAAAGAGTATCCTAAGTTTATGCTGTGAAAAACAGAACAGCTTATCCTCTGTTAATGAAGGATAAGCTGTTTTATTCTCCGGTGCTTGAAACTTGAACGTGCCGCCATTATCCAGTATAGTTTAACGTAATTCCGGAAGAAGTCTCCCACTTCTAAGCGTATGGGTGCGAAGCACCAGTGAAAGTGGGAGATGAATTTCGGTCAAGCGATAGCTTGAAGTGGTTAATCTGTCCTTTTTGTTGTATACTATA
>NZ_BAAADA010000177.1:0-6053 GCF_039522005.1 Alkalibacterium indicireducens | reverse complement strand
CTTTTTGTATTTTAATTGATAGAGCAACGATAGTTGCATTAAAACAACACGAAAAAACAAAAAAATTGGTAATTACTTCTGAAAAAAAGGGAGAAAAAGTATGAAAAATACCACTATAAAAGACGTTGCTAAAAAAGCAGAAGTTTCTGTAACTACTGTATCGAGAGTACTTAACAATAGAGGATACATTAGTGATGAAATGAAAGATAAAGTCATGAAAGCAGTAGATGAGTTAAATTATACACCGAATGAAATTGCAAGGTCTTTTTTTACAAATGAAACCAAGTTTATTGCGTTGATTATTCCGACTACTAAAAATCCTTATTTCGGGGAATTAACTTTCCATATTGAAAAGTTGCTTGCTCAGAATGGTTATAATTTATTTATCTGCAATAGTTTAAATGATATAAAGAATGAGAAGAAGTATTTAAAGTTATTAAAAGAAAGAAGAGTAGATGGCATAATAGTGGGGTCTCATAATATTGATATATCTGAATACAAGAACTTAGAAAATAAAATCGTGTCAATTGAAAGAGAAATTACTCAGGAGATTCCAATAATTCAAAGTGATAATTATCTGGGTGGAGAATTGGCTACAAAAGAATTAATCAATAATAGCTGTAAAAGCATATTATGTGTTGTTGGAGATAAAAATATACTAACCCCAGCAAACGATCGATCTGAAGCATACAGAAAAGTAGTCTCTGAGCATGGATTAAAGTCCAATATAATTGAAATTCCTTTTAACTATTCTTTTGATAAAAAGATTGAAATAATTAAGTCAATTTTATTAACGGAAAAGTATGACGGGGTATTTGCAGGAGACGATGTGATGGCTAAACTCTTTATTAATGCTGCAAAAGATTTAGGTATTGAAATCCCGAAAAAATTAAAAGTAATAGGTTTCGATGGAACAGAAATGATAAGGCTTTTAAATCCTGAAATAAGTACTATTAGACAGCCCATAGACCTTCTTGCTAAAGGCGCTGTTGAAGCGTTAATTAATTTAATAAATGGAAGAGAAGTTGAAAAACAAATTATTTATCCTGTAGAGTTAATTTCTTCAAATACGACTAGGCTAACTTAAATATTGCTAGTGCAGTAGAGTGTACTAGCAATATTTAAAAAAGAATATGTCAAGCGGTTGACATATGAAACCGGATGACATATACTTTAATTGTTAAATAAAACGGTTTCACATAGGAGGAAATAATATGTTGAATAAGCTTAAGTTACTTTCTTTATTAGGTACGGGATTTTTTATGCTTGGATGTGGAAATGGAGAAAACAATGAGAATGCTGATTCTTTTGACTCTGAAACCCCAGATGGTCAAAGTGGAGATGCAAATGAAATAACTATGTGGGTTCAATTTTCTGAAGAATCTGCTGAAGGTCAAGTAATGGTCGATTCGATTAATGAGTTTAATGAATCTAACGAAGATGGATTGACAGCTTCAGTAAGATACATTCCCAGAAGTGGGGCTGGTGGAGGTTACGAGGATGTAATTAATGCTGCATTAACTACCGACACATTACCAGATGTTATTACATTAGATGGGCCAAATACAGCAGCTTATGCTAATTCTGGAATACTACAATCTCTTGATGGAATGTTATCCAATGTAGATGATTTTTTACCTAGTATAATTGAACAAGGTACGTTCGAAGATGAATTGTATGCTATCGGGTTTTCAGAATCAAGTGTAGGCGTCTTCTACAATGAAGATATGTTACAGGAAGCAGGAATTGATACATCTAACTTACCGACCGTAGATAATCCGTGGGATTGGAATGAATTTAATGATATGTTAGAAACTTTACATGGATATTTTGATGGGCCTGTTATTGATGTTGGTTTTGATGATCAATCAGAATGGTTAATGTATGCATTCTCACCATTCGTATGGTCAGCTGGTGGAGAAATTACAAATGAATCTGGAACTGAGTCTGTTGGATATTTCGATTCAGAAGAGACTGCATCAGCTTTTGACTTTATTCAAGGTTTAGTAAGCGAAGGCTACTCTACAATCACACCAGTTGATTTTGGCTTCCATACTGGAGAATACGCTCTATTGTTGAGTGGTTCATGGACAATACAGCAACTTGAAAGTGAATATCAAGACATAGAGTACGGTATCATGCCGTATCCTGTTTCTCCAGAAACAGGAGAGTTAGTAAGTCCCACGGGTAGTTGGGCGTACGGCATGACAACTTCAACTGACAACCCTGAAGGTGCTGCTGCTTTAATTGATTTTCTAACTTCCGAAGAGCAATTGTACAATATGAGTATGGGGAACTCAGTTTTACCTGCTAGACAGTCTGTAGCTGATAGAATGCTTGAAGAGGTAGATGAGCCAATGCAAGTCTTAATTGAGCAAAATTCACGTACCGGGCGAGCAAGACCTGTATTAATTAATTATCCTCAAGTAAGCAGAACCTTCCAAGAAACTGTGACAGAAGTATCTTATTATGAACAAAACCCAGATGTTTCAGAGTTACTAGATTTAAAAGCGCAAGAGATAGAAGGACATTTAGAATAAGCAGTTAAAAGCTAGGCTTCGCTCAGCTTTTAGTTCTATGTTAGACAAGGGGGAAGTTGAATGGTTACTAAATCTGATTTATTAAATACTAATACTAGAAAACTCAATAAAAATATGATGAAAGAAAATATTATTGGATATGCTTTCTTATTGCCGGCTTTAATTATTATTGGTTTATTTATGTTTTTACCATCTATGATGTCTTTATACTATTCATTGACTGATTATCATATGCTAACTCCTCAATTAACTGAATTTATTGGTCTTGAGAATTTCAGAAGAATGTTCAATGATCGTTTAATGAGACAAAGCATTATGAATATTTTTCAGTTTGTTATTTTCATTATGCCTATTCAAGTTGGGACTGCATTAGGTTTAGCGCTATTAGTAAATCGAAGAAGTAGAAGTACTTTATTTTATAAAGTAGCTTTCTTCTCACCTGTAGTTATGTCACTAGTTGTTGTTTCAGTTCTTTGGCTGTATCTTTTAAATCCCTCATCTGGATTAATAAATGGAATATTAGTAAGGGTGGGTGTTTCTCCTCAACCATTTTTAAGTAGCCCGGATCAAGCGATGTATGCAATTATAGTTGTGTCGGCTTGGCAAGGGGCGGGATTTCAAATGCTGATTTTTCTAGCCGGTTTACAGAATATACCCAATGAAATTTACGAAGCAGCTAGAATAGATGGTGCTTCTAAGTGGCAACAATTTTTAAATGTAACATTACCTATGCTTAAGCCAACATCTCTATTGATTCTTACAACAACTTTGATTGATGCATTTAAGTTGATTATTCAGCCTATGGTAATGACACAAGGGGGCCCTTTGAACTCTACGATGACCCCTGTGTACTATATTTACAGAACTGGTTTTACCGATAGACAAGTAGGTTTTGCCAGTGCATTAACAGTTGTATATGGTGGAGTTATAATCATGTTCACCTTGCTTCAGCGTAAGTTCATAGGAGGGGACACAAATGAGCAATAAAACGCAATCAATTCTATTTCATATTTTAAGTATTATGCTGGCTATTTTATTTATCTTTCCATTAGTGTGGATGATAGTATCTTCCATGAAGCCAGAAGCAGAAATTTTTCGTGATATGGGAACAATTCGAGCATTTCTTCCTGCGGGGCATGTTAGTGAATGGTTTACACCATATGATGCAATCTTTAGTCGTTTTAATATTGTTAGATATATTTCAAATAGTTTATTCTATGCTATTAGTGTAACTTTGGGTTCAATAATAGTGAATTCGTTGGCGGGATTTGCGTTTGCAACAGTTGACTTTAAGTTCAAAAAAATCATATTTGCATTAATGATAGCTTTGCTGGTAATTCCAGGTGAAACAATAATAATTACTAGATTTGTAGTTACCCAACGTCTAGGGGTGTTAGACACTCCATTGGCTGTAATTTTACCTTTAATTTCTACTCCGCTATATATTTACATGTTCACTATTTTCTTTAGAGCAATATCAACTGAATTGCAGGAAGCGGCAACACTAGAGGGAGCCTCTAAGTTTCAAATTTACTGGAGAATAATGTTACCCATGTCTAAACCAGCTATAGCTACAGTTGGGACCTTGTCTTTTATTATGAGCTGGAATGACTATATTTGGCCACTAATGGTACTGACAAATTCTCAGAGACATCCTTTACAGGTAGCTATAACTAATCTCAACAATACTGAACCAGTGTATATTAACCAAGTGATGGCTATCTTAACTATTTCAACTATTCCTTTGATTTTAATATATGTCTTTTTCCAAAAATACTTAGTACAAGGACTTAGCAGTTCTGGAACAGGAGTGAAATAATAAAATATGAATTATTCTTTAAATAACGCAAATCAAATTGTAAAAGAAAAAAAGAACGAGGTGAATAAGCAATATTATCCAACATTTCATTTTGCTCCAACAGTAGGTTGGATGAACGATCCTAATGGAGTTTCTTTCTATCAAGAATACTATCATTTATTCTATCAATACTATCCTTATGATTCGCAGTGGGGTCCTATGCATTGGGGACATGCTAAGAGTAAGGATGGATTGAAGTGGGAGCATCTACCGGTAGCTTTAGCTCCTGATGAGAACTACGATAAAGGGGGCTGTTTTTCTGGGAGCGCAATAGAAAAGGATGGGATTTTGTATCTAATGTATACAGGTCATTTGCCCAACGAAGAAGACGAAACACTAACTAGGCAAAATCAAAATATCGCTTTTTCTGAAGATGGTGTAAATTTTGTGAAGTATGAAAATAATCCTGTTCTTAGTGAAGAAGATGTACCTTCAGGAAGTTCTGTAGTAGATTTTAGAGATCCTAAAATAGTAGAAAAAAATGGTACCTATTATTGTGTGATTGGATCGAAGACTGTGAATAATGAAGGCCAAGTATTACTCTATAAATCAAATGATTTATTTAACTGGGAATTTGTATCAGTAGTATTGGAACATAATAAGTATTTAGGTTCTATGGTAGAGTGTCCAGATTTACTATTATTTGAGAAGAAACAAGTTTTTATGTTGAGTGCGATGGATTATACTGATGAAGTCACAAAGGTTTTTTATCCTCACATAACTTGGATAATTGAAGGAGAAATGGATTGGAATAAGTACAAGTTTGAAGTTAGTAAGGTTTATGAAATGGATAAAGGGCTAGACTTCTATGCTCCTCAGTCAGTAAGGATTGGAGAACAATATGTAGCTTTTGCTTGGATGCAAGGTTGGAATAGGACATTACCAACGCATGATAATAAACATCTTTGGGCAGGTCAAATGAGTCTTCCAAGAACTATCGCAGAAGAAGGACTTTCTCTTAAATTTAATTATCTGGAAAATATAAAAGATCAAATAAAAGAAGATCTGGTAATATCAAACTTTGATTTTGAAGAAGAACTTATTATAGGTAACCCAGTAGAGTACTTAAAAGTTAAAATTTCTAATCAAGTGATAAATAATTTTGAAATTACCTTTTCGAATGAACTAAATGAGCAATTAAAATCCATAATAGAAAATAATACAGTGGTATTTTCAAGAGAAAGCTTAAATGTCGAGATTAGAGACTATAAACAAGATAAATTGAGTGAGACAAAAAGAACTAATTATAAAGGAGATTTTGTTGATATAGAATTTTTTGTTGATAAATCGTCTATAGAGATATTTATCAATGGTGAATCATCTATAACGAGCACTTATTATATGGATTCTCCCATTACAAATGTACTATTAAGCTCAACGGACACATTAAAAATAGATACTATAGTTACTGGGGATATTTCCAAGTGATATGTACAATAACCTTTAATTAGGTGGTAGAAAGTGTATTAAGCTAATTTAAAGGCTACTGGGTTTTGCAGTCAAAAAAATAAACAGAAACTCCTGAATCCGGTCTAAGATGAACCGCGCTCAGGAGTTTTTATTTGACAAATGCATCTTGACAACTTTGAATTTGCCCAAAATTTATAACAACACTTTATATACCAAAAGCTCGAGGAATTCACATGTGGAAAACA
>NZ_BAAADA010000176.1:0-2676 GCF_039522005.1 Alkalibacterium indicireducens | reverse complement strand
TGTTGTATAATGGACATAAGGAATCCCTCCTGGAGTACGTGTCTTAGTCGACAACCTAATTGTACCATATGGGGGGGGGTTCCTTTTTTCTATGTTTTAAAAAAGTTGATTTATCAGGTGTTAAACACGACAAATAATTATGAAATTGGCTCAATTAGGTTAGACAGGAATTATAGAGAGGATGAATGTGATGCGTTTTTCGTTCATGGGAAAACACGGTGGTTCCCATCCAGAAGAGAATAAATCACGAACGAGCAAGTTACCGATAGTAGATGCATCAGTCCCTAAAATCATGGTTTACCCCGTATCCATGCACATAGGAGCGCCTGCTAAACCGGTCGTAGAAATTGGAGAGACAGTCAAGGTCGGTCAGCTGATTGCTGAAGAAGGTGGATTTGTATCAGCAAATGTATATTCTTCAGTTTCAGGTGAAGTGATTGCTATAGAAAAACGTGGAAAGATCGGTGGCGGAGAAGTGGACAGTATCATTGTCAAAAATGACTATGAATATACAAAAGCTGATCCAATCGTCGAACCGGGACGGTCTCAGGACATGTCAAAAGATGAAATCATTCAGACAGTCAGAAAAGCTGGAATCGTTGGAATGGGTGGAGCAACGTTCCCTACAGCTGTTAAGTTGAGTCCTCCACCGGGGATGACGATTGACACACTTATCATCAATGGGGCAGAGTGTGAACCGTATTCTACATCCGACCACAGAGTCATGGTGGAACATGCAGATGAAATTATTCATGGAATTAATCTGTCTAGAGCATTGTTCCCTCAATTACGTCGCATCTATATCGGTGTAGAGGATAATAAACCGGATGCTATCAAGGCGCTTGAGGAAGCCTCTGCTGAATTTGACGATATTTTCGTCCGTCCATTGAAAACAATGTATCCACAAGGATCAGAGAAAAACTTGATCAAGAGCATGACTGGAAGAGAAGTATCGCCTGGTGGCCTTCCTGCTGAAGTTCGCTGTGTCGTGGCTAATACATCAACGATCCGTTCTTGCTACCGCGCCTGCGAGTTTGGCGAGCCTTTAATCGAACGTATTGTATCAGTGTCCGGAACACCAATAAGAGAACCTAAAAACCTTCGAGTTAAAATCGGTACTCCTATGGATTCGCTTATTGAAGACTGCGGCGGATTTGCTGACGTACCAGGAAAAGTCCTGGGTGGTGGACCGATGATGGGTAAAACTGTTTCGGATCTCGGGGTTCCAATTATTAAAGGAACGACAGCTATAACAGTTCTGACTCCTGAAGAAGCTGAACAAGGGGACAGTCACGACTGTATCATGTGTTCAGAATGTCTAAATGTCTGCCCGGTCAGTCTGCAACCTATCCTTATCAGTGAAGCTTTCGAAAGAGGAAATATTGATAAAGCTCAGGAGCTGGGGGCAATGGACTGTATCGAATGTGGAAACTGTTCATTTATCTGTCCTTCAAAAATCCCTCTTCTAGCAAATATTCGTTCCGCTAAAGCTGCTATAAAAGCGAAGGAGGAGAAGTAAGATGGCTCAGGCAATTGATGTAAAAGGTAAATTGCAAGTCGGTCCTTCCCCTCATGTTCGCAGCAAACGCACAGCAGCTTGGGTTATGGACCAGGTTTTAATCGCGCTGATTCCACCAACATTAGCGGCTACCTACTTCTTCGGATGGTGGGTCCTTGGTATGGTAGCAATTGGTATTGGGACAGCCGTTGCATCTGAATTTATTTATCAGAAACTGACATACAAACCAATAAAAATACAGGATCACAGTGCCGCAGTAACAGGTATGTTGGTCGCCTTAAGTTTGCCTGTCACTGCACCAATATGGATGATCATGTTTGGATCGATTTTTGCTATTGTTATCGTTAAGCAGCTTAATGGTGGGATTGGAAGGAACTACTTCAACCCTGCAGTTGCTGCTCGTGTAGTCATTAAGGCCCTCTTTACTCCTTGGCTGGCTAACTGGGTCCTGCCCGGTGGATTGCTGGGAAGTGGATTCAGAGGGGTCGATGCTATAGGTTCTGCCACGCCGCTTGAGTTTATCGGTCACGGGGCACAGGTCGTGCCTGAACAAGTTCCTGGACTATTCGATTTGTTCATGGGATTTAATCTAGGTGGAAATGTTGGAGAAACTTCTAAATTCGCAATACTTATTGGTATGCTTTATCTGATTTTCAGACGTGTAATTAATCCAAAAGTACCGATTTTATATATCCTTACAACATTTGTGGTTATGGGATTATGGTCCAGCTTTGACTGGAATTTCCAAATGACGCACATTCTGACAGGAACTCTGTTCTTCGGGGCCACGTATATGGCTACTGACTATAGTTCAGGATCTCTAACACCAGAAGGGAAGACTGTTTTTGCCATCGGATGTGGGGTGTTGACCGCTGTGTTCAGGATTACACTGGACCACCCGGGTGGAGTGGGGTATTCGATCCTAATTATGAATGCCCTGGCACCGTTTATTGATAGTAAGCTGATGCCACGAATCTACGGCCACAAAACCCGTCCCCAAACAAAATTCGATCGTCAAAGCACGAACTAATGCTATAAAATAAACAAAAAAGCGCCGCGAGAATATCTCTCGTTGACGCTTTTTTTATGTGCGCCCGGCATGGGCGACAACTTGGTGGTGAAAGTCCACTACAGACTTGGCAGTAGGAACTGTTAGC
>NZ_BAAADA010000175.1:0-800 GCF_039522005.1 Alkalibacterium indicireducens | reverse complement strand
GTTTTCCACATGTGAATTCCTCGAGCTTTTGGTATATAAAGTGTTGTTATAAATTTTGGGCAAATTCAAATTTATTCATCAACAGATTTCAGCCAGCTGCTCGCTATCAGTCCGTGACCGGCTACAGTCGGATGGACACCGTCATCTCCTGTGTAATAGCTGAACCCGTCCCTTATTCCAGCCGCATTTAAAAGTCCATCCAGCGGAATGAGTTCAGTCTGATAATCTCTGGCCATCTTCCTGACGATCTGAATTCGTTTATCCAGGTCATTCCTCCAGCCCACTCTATCTTTCGGATAAGGCAGGACAAAAGGCTCCATTAAAATGACTCGAGCATCCGTTCTCTGGTGAAGCGATTTCAGAAGAAAGCGGTAGTCTGATTCAAACTCATCCAGTTCTTCATCTGTCAGTTCTACTCCGTCATTCTGATTACGCCATGTGTCATTTACACCTATAAGTAATGTGACGATGTCAGGATTAATAATCAGGCAATCATCTTCCCATCGCCTTTTAAGATCTTTCAGACTGTCTCCGCCAATACCCCGATTCAAAACTGTCAGCCTCTTCGCCGGATAGCGTGACTGAAGATGCGAAGCGACCATCAATGGGAATCCCTTACCTAAATCTTTGCCGTCCATACGGTCACGGCCTACATCTGTTATGCTGTCACCGATGAACAGCAACGTATCATTTTTGTTGATTTTCATTATTTTCCTCCTAGAAGGTGCCCAGTAATTACCAATTTTTTTGTTTTTTCGTGTTGTTTTAATGCAACTATCGTTGCTCTATCAATTAAAATA
>NZ_BAAADA010000174.1:0-524 GCF_039522005.1 Alkalibacterium indicireducens | reverse complement strand
CTTCGGAAACGGACGAGCAAACAAAGTTATTCGCCGAAAGTATAAGAAGCTCAGACGGGAGTTAGGGAAGAAAAAGAAACTGAACGCTATTCGGACACTCAATGATAAAGAAGCGAGAATCATGCAGGATATTAATCATAAGATTGCCAGACACATAGTACGGTTTGCGAGAGACATGAACTGTGGCACCATCCATCTGGAGAATCTTTCCGGCATTCGCCGGACCTCAAGACAAAGAGGAAAACACACAGCGATTCTGCATAACTGGACATTCGCTCAACTGACTGACTTCATTGAATATAAAGCAAGAGAAATCGGTATCGTTGTTAAAAAGGTCAATCCAGAGTATACCTCTCAGACTTGCCCGACATGTAAGGCCAGAAATAAAGTAACTGACCGAACGTATCAGTGCGGGTGCGGCTACCGGGGGCATCGGGATAGAGTGGGAGCTCTGAATATCGCCCAAACAACCTAACTCATATGGTCACAGTATGAGTGCCCATGGAGCTATAGGCTCTGCCATG
>NZ_BAAADA010000173.1:0-882 GCF_039522005.1 Alkalibacterium indicireducens | reverse complement strand
TTAATTGCCTCATTTTCTTAAATAAAACTGCCGGAATAAAGTGACATTTACTGGCTGGATTATTTTGCTTTTCTACACTTAACAGGCGTTTTTCCAGAAAATGAGGCTAAATTTAAATTCACTGGGGTAGGTATGCTGTTCAATGCGATTTGGGGTGCCTCTCTGGGAGGAGTAATGGGGTATATCGTATTGCTTACAGAAATTCCAAGTTTGGGATTTGCAATTTCAGCAACATCACTTATCTTTATATATTTTGGTCTGACATTTCCGGTTTCTCACCATGTTGCAATGGTAGCAGGAGTTGCGGCAATGACATTTGGAAATATTTGGATCGCTATCATATTTAGTATATTGGCTGTCATTTCTGGGGACATTATTCAGCGCTATACCAATACTTATGTGGATACTCACTTAGATATGCCAGCGACAGTCATTGCCTTATGGACATTTGTGATTCTTGGTTTATTATCGTAAAGGCCATATCAAATCTATATACTATAATAAAAAAAACAATCGAAGAGACTGCTACTATTGTGTAGTCCCTTCGATTGTTTTTAGTGATTCACCGTAATCTGAGGTTTGTTACAAGATCTCCTACTATTTTTACTGGCGCTGTTTTCTCAACATTTTTAGAAATCGATTTCATAGAGACTATCGTATTTTTGATTCTTTTACTGGAATAAAGTTCATGCAATTCCTGATCAAGATAAAGAGCAATCAGTTATGACCAGTCTACCTACTTATTGTTTGAGACGGTTAGGTTTTAAGAAAGGATTCTTCACTGGTCTGGATTTGTAAACCCCTGATAAATAACTCAAGTTTTGCAGTTGAATATCCAGGTTTAACCCTTGCGGTTATTGAAACTTCTTATAAATAATTATC
>NZ_BAAADA010000172.1:0-6857 GCF_039522005.1 Alkalibacterium indicireducens | reverse complement strand
CTCCCACTTTCACTGGTGCTTCGTACCCATACGTTTAGAAGTGGGAGACTTCTTTCGGAATTACGTTAAAAGATTTATCGTTCACAACTTATCTCTTTTTCACCTCATACAGAAGACCTTAGAAAAAGATGTCCACGAATGACTATTTTATCACTCATGAACATCTCTTCTATTGAATTGGCATGTATTATTAAAAAACTACAAATCCCAGTACAGCTATGGCTACAGGTAGTCCCGCCGCAAATACAATATCAATGGGATTGACTGTCATCTTCAGCTGCATCACGCGTTCTTCGCTGAACCCTTTAGATTCCATGGCCAGAGACAAGCGTTCTGACCAGTGCACCATTCGAATCATCATCGTAAAAAGTGGCTTGCTGTCCAGAGGCTTGACGGGAATGTTTCTGACCTGAAGTGCCAGTCTGGACTGTTCGTGTTCGGTCTTGATCAGTGAGGTCAGGTTCACTGCAGTCAAAATGGCATAGCCCATTTTCATTGGCATCTTAGCCTGCTGAATTAGACTGGCAATCAGTTCACCGGAATCGGTAGTCATCCCGTAACTAATACCAAGCATGGCAAAGGCAAAAATGCGCGAACTCAGATTCAGACCATTCACCAGATCCCGTCCAGTCGGCAAGGCTAAATCAGAAGCACCGGAAGCAAATTGAACGCCTTCGGAACTGAACAGCCAGCCGGTGAAGAAGTAGCTCATCGAAACCACCGCAAGCGGCAGGACTACTTTCATCAGGCGGGCAGGCTCAGTGCGTCTGGAAGTAGCCAAAAAAAGCATCCCTACAAAGGAAACTGTAAGGTTTACTCGCCAGTCAAAGGTGAGGCCTAAAGCGATACTGCCTAGCAGAATTCCAACCGTCTTGGCGGTCGGATTGATAGAATCGATCATCTTTGCTTCCACACCCTTTTCTCTCTAATTTCAACTATCTGATCAGCATAAGCGTCAACCAGATGACGGTCGTGACTGGTAAACAAACAGGTCATCCCCGCCTGACACAGTTCACTGAGTTTATCCATAATCAGTTTGGCATTGGCGGCATCCTGCCCGTAAGTCGGTTCATCAACGAGGAGCAATTGCTGCTTGCCGACGGTCATGCAGATAACAGCCAAGCGGCGCTGCTGACCCTGACTAATGACCCATGGTGACTGCTTTTCTTTCTGCTCGAAGCCGTGTTTAGACAAAATCGCTCTCGCTTCCGGTTCAACCTGGCTTTCCTCAACTGTCTCCCAGGCTCGCAAACTAACCGCCATCTCATCTAAGAGCGTTGTTTTGACAAACTGCAGAGAGGGATCCTGGAACACCAGCCCCACTTGAGCGTAAAGGTCTTTAGGTTTTAATTTCTTTGTATCATCCTGGTTGAGTCGAATGTCACCTTTGTAAGGGGCCGCTTTTAAAATCGCCTTGAATAAAGACGACTTGCCGACTCCGCTGGGCCCGATTAAAGCAGTGAGAGAGCCTTTTTTGAGTTCAAAGCTGGCTTCTTCTATCAAGGTGTGAATTCTGGTTTCTTTTTTGAAAAAAGAACGGCGCACGGTTTCTTCATAGAAAACTGATACATTGTCCAGTTCCAAAACAGATTCGTCCGACTGAACCGGCTTTCTATTCAATTCAAGCTCATCAAGCCAGATGCCTTCAGCCATCAAGCGTCTGATTCGTGACTCTTGATCTGCCAGTTCGGACAAATCGGTCAGCTGCTGCTTAGCATCCATCAGAAGCCAGCGGTCTACATCAGCCCATCTTTTGACATGATGATCGATTATGAGAACCGCTTTACCACTGGCAGTCAGCTCATTGATGTAGCTCATGTAAGTCTCAACCGTTTCATCGTCCATGTTGGCAAAAGGTTCGTCCATAATGAAGAGCGGCACGTCAGTCAGCGAGGCACAGATAAAGGCGGCTTTTTGCAGTTCCCCGCCGGACAAATCATCAAAGGAGCGGTCCAGCAGATTTCTCAGACCGAATAGTGCGGCCTTCTGCTCAATCACCTGATTTATCTCGCTTACAGCTTTGCGTTTGTTTTCCAGACAAAAGACCATTTCCTCTCTCAGCGTCCGCATGGAAAAAGACAGCCGGGCATTCTGGAAGATTGTCTGTACTTTATCTGAACGCTCGACTACCGACAGTCTGCTTATGTCCTCTCCTTTTATGGCAAGTCGGTCAACAGCCTGCTTTCCGCCGTATTCGGGATAATACCCATTTATCAAGTTAGCCAGGGTGCTTTTCCCGCTGCCGCTTCTCCCGCAGAGAAGGACGGTCTCACCCGGTTGAATATCAAGACTGACTTGGTCAATCAGCTGTTTTCCGTCTATTTCAAATGTCAGATTCTTTATGGATAGAACGGGTTCATTCAACGGCGTCACTTTCTTTCAGGTTATGATTCAGTACACCGGCTTCATTAAGCTTGTCACACAACCATTTTGCCACGAAACCGGTGAAAAACAAGGCGCTCGACAGACGAATGACGAAAATCGACAGGACGATACCCCAGTTCATAGCCAGATAGTTGGCTCTGTACCCTGTCCAGACAAAGGACAATAGTGTGGTGATTACGGCAGCCAGCATCGATACTTTGTAAGTGTATTTTTCATAGCGAGTAGCGAAGAAGGCCAGCTCGACACCCATGCCCTGAATAAAAGCAGAGATCAGTACGATTGCTCCGAACATATTGCCTAAAAGGATTTGCACGAGTGCAGTGGCCACTTCAGTGACAACACCGACTACCGGCTTTCTAATCATGTAGGTCGTGACAAGGGCTGCCGAGTACCAGATACCATAAAAGGGTTCATAGCCGAGTATGCCGAGTCCCATCGGTGTCAGTACAGCAGTCAAAGCAGTTCCCGCATATACAGCCATTAAAAAGACAATCCCAAAAACGACGGCAATCAAAGACATCAACAAATAGTCGCGAAGACTTAATGGTTTTCTGTTCATTAGATTTCTCCCTCCGGTACGTTACAGTGCAAGGTGAATTGACTGATGTAGTGACTGACTTCACTGCCGACTGTGTGCGACACATATTCCAGATAGTCGAAGACATCCTGTGCGCTGCCACCCAGATTCGTTCCGTAATGACCAGAACCTGTCACCACACCTCTATCGATCCCTTCGTTGACGACCTTGGCAATAGTTGCCATATAGTTGTCAGAGCCCATTGGGTAAAGGGCAAACTTCCCGATTACCGGAAAATCGATTGCTTCTGTTTCGGCCTGATTGACTCTTGGATCGTCAAGTTCCAGTGTGTAGTCACTGTCCGTATCTCCGGGACACCCTTTTGAAATAGTCGATTCGAGAGTCATATGAACCCCTTCCTTGTAGGCATACAAAAAGGCAGCCTTCAGTGCATCGAATACCGCTTCTTCTTTCCCACGGTAAACTGTTGAAATATGGTCGGTCTGTGCCCAGACTTTCGATAGATCGACCTGCTTGATCGCACCTAAAATGATCGATTTGAAATCGTCACTCATCGGCGATAAATTGAAACGTGCGCCTGTAATTTCCAAAGTGGAACCAGGCTTTCCGACTGAACAATTTCCGTAGTTGACATAGTTTTTCTGCATGAAAAAAACTCCTCCTAACGAAAAAAAACCATAGGAAAGAGCCATAATATATAAGATACTTCCTACGCAGCCATTACGCTGATCAGGTTACTGGTCTGATATACATCACTCTCAGCCTCCAATTCGAGACTCCCAGGATCTTCCGTATTTAATTTTGTTGTACCACAATGACTATACCAATTTGACGAACAGAATACAATACATTTTTAACTGCTTTCATCTGTTTTCTGCCCCCCCTTGTCTAACTGAGGCTTTTAAGCATAATCCAGTCCGTCTGCTCGTCGTTCCCCATGAAAAAGGAGTGACTCCCTACTTTCTTGAATCCTTTGGCTTTATAGAATGCTTTCGCAGGCTCGTTATGTTCCCAGACACCCAGCCAGATGCTCGTGCAGCCCTGTTCTTCAGCTGTCTCGACTGCCTTGTTTAAAAGACTCGTCCCCAACCCTCTGCGCTTGAATCCAGTACGGATATAGATCCGTTCGATTTCCAGTCCATCAGGATCGATGTCTTCCGTTCTCGCTTCTCCTGCATTCAGTTTCAGATAACCGGCCAGTTCATCGTCTGCATATAGAAAGTAAAATCGTGACCCTTCTGTGGCGAGCTCCTGACTCAGCTTCTCTTTTGTACAGGCTTTGGACAGGTAATCTGTCATGTTTTCTTCTGTGTTGTCTTTTTCGAACGTATCTGTAAAGGTCTCGATACTGATAGCCTGAAGGGTATCCAGATCCTCTAGTCCAACCAATTTAAAATACGTGCTCATTCGGTTCTCCCCTTTTGCTTAAGAAGTTTATGTCTATTTTCTAAGTGCCGTAAAGTGTCTGGTCGACTGATCGACCGCATCTCTGACCCGGTAAAGTCTGGCTTCTGCTTTGCCTATTTTTCCGATTGTAACTAGACCATTTTTCTCGAGCTCGTTTCCAATGGCACTAAACTGATATTCATCCAATTCGATGTCGTCATATGTCCGCCAGACTCTGATACCTTTTTCCAGGATGGCTGTCCCTTCAGGTTTGAGTGTCGGATTCGGTGCACGGTATTCGCCTAAGTGCATGGCCGTTGAGGTGTCATAATCCGTTCCGACTGCCAGAATCAGGGCATTCTCGTCATAAAGTTTTTTGAGCGGCGAGCCTTCACCCAGTCCAAAGTTCAGAGAGTGACCTGACGTGAGTTGATCAGCGTTCTTTCCCCAGGCTGTAAAAGAGACTGCCGGATGACTGCTTCTTCTGACATTCGGATACGAACGGAACAGATTGGCCACTACACCCATATACGGGCAAGGTGTCTTTTCGGGATCAAAGGCCGGCATCGTTTCGCGAATGGTGTCCCACCAGCTTTCAGGGACTGGCGGATACTGCCATTTTGACGGCTCGCTCCAGTCACCCGTCTGAGACGGCATGACCAGCGTCCCTTCTCTTTCATCGATTACCGTCATCAACGCATCAACGAAGGCCTGGGCTCCCCCATTTACCCAGCCGACTTTTGACAATGACGTATGAACAAGGACTATGGCATCTTTCTTCAGCCCTAAATTTATCATGTCCTCCGCTAGTGACTGCACGGTGTGTGGCCATGCCGTATTTTTGATCAGTTCTTCTCCCATAGGGACCACTTCCTTCATCTGCTCATTTATGTATGAAAAAACGCCCGAACACATCGACCGGTCCAGGCGCATGATTCTTATTCAGTTTAATCTTCTGACGGCACGATTTCAATGGTTTCTGATGCCAGCTGCAGCTTATTATCAGAGGCCTTGATCCGTCTGAGAATGGTCCGGAACAGCTCATCTCTGACTTTTCGTCGTTCTCTCGTTCCGACAATGTACCTCAGGCTCACTTTTACCCAGTTGTCATCAAAAGAGACAAAGACCTGTGGCTTGAGTGACGTATTCTCAATTCTATACGATCACACCGGTTGTCATCACTAATTCGGTTGATTATCAGGACATTTTGAATCTTACAAATCTAGATGTCGACTTTGGCGACAAGATCATTCGTGCCATGCCTTAATAAAAATTGACAGGCAAAAGCGGATCGCTTCCTTGATGGGAGAAGCGGTCCGCTTTTTTCAGTTATCTGAATCAGGTTGCATCAATGAGTTTAAAGGCACGCCTGACTGCTCGTTCCAGTAGCTCAGGTCCTTTGTCCATCGCTTCTTTCAAAGTCATCGGTGCGTCCACGATCGGCAGGACAGCTTGGATGTGCTCTTCAGGAACATCTGCCAGACCTTCTTCGATTTTTCCGGCAAACAGAATCACAGGAACCTCATCCTCCCGGCACATGCGGCTGATCCCTACAGGAACCTTACCTTGGAGAGACTGGGTATCGAATTTTCCTTCTCCAGTAATTACCAGATCTGCATCATTTAAAAGTGCCTTGAAGTTGCCTCTATCAGCCAATAGAGTCAGGCCGCTCTGGAAGGTGCATCCAAAAAAGGATAATGCCGCAAACCCAATTCCCCCAGCAGCTCCCGCTCCTTCTATTTCAGTCATCTTACTCTGTGTGCACTCTTCAACCAGGCGGGCATATTCAGCCATTGCCTCGTCATAGTCTGGCAGCTCATCTTTGGATAGCCCCTTCTGTTCCCCTAATACATAGACGGCTCCGTTCTGTCCCAAAAGAGGGTTGGACACATCCGAAGCCAGCTCCCATTTCACAGAAGTCACCCGTTTATCCAGTTCAGAGGCATCTATGGCTTCGACTGCTTTCAAATTGACGGGCAATACTGGAAGAGACTTTCCTTCTACATCTTTAAATATTACCCCAAGCGCCTGAAGCATGCCCATTCCTCCATCGGTTGTCGCACTGCCGCCCAGACCAAGGATAATCGTTTCAGCCCCGTAATCAAGCGCCTGTCTGATCTGTTCCCCCACACCGTAACTGGTATGATTTTCAGGATGAAAAGTTTCAGGATCTGCCTGAATGATTCCGGCCCCTTCTGCGACTTCAATGACCGCTGTATTATTTTCTTCAATCCATCCCCATCGGCCTTCATAAGGCTGACCGTTGACGCCAGTAATGGTCCGGATGATCACTTCCCCTTTTTCTGCTCTGACGAATGCATCTACTGTGCCTTCTCCGCCGTCAGCGATAGGAAAGCTTACGACTTCATGATGTCGCAGTGCATCGATCACCGACTGATTTGCCTCTTCACTAGTCATTGACCCCTTGAATGAATCAATTGCTGCAATAATTTTCATCTGACCGTACTCCTTTTAGTAACTCAAGTTTTGCAGTTGAATATCCAGGTTTAACCCTTGCGGTTATTGAAACTTCTTATAAATAATTATC
>NZ_BAAADA010000171.1:0-783 GCF_039522005.1 Alkalibacterium indicireducens | reverse complement strand
TTTCTCTCTTTCTTTCTGTCAGATTTGTATACGTTTCCTTATTTTACCTTTGCTGGAGACATTTGACAAGAAAAAAAAGCAATGTGATCCAGCAGTGTATTCACGTCTGCTGGATCACATTGCCTTTTTTCGCCTCTTTTTTATCGGTATAGAATGCTTTTCTACATCTATCTCCTTCAATGTCCAATGCGACGATCGTCACTTCCTGCCTGACATGATCGAACACAACCAGTTCCTGATAGAACATGAGATGAAGGTCCGGCATGGCTATCTCATCTTTCAGCCGACTCCCGATATCTTCATATTCTCGAATGGCATCGTACCCGATGTAGCCGACTGCTCCGCCGTAAAATGGAAAAGGAAGATCCAGGGTGATCTCTGGAATGTGAGCCTTGACGACATCCAGTGGCTTCTTCAATGACGTCTGTTCCCGTTTCCCTTCTTTGATCCTCACAGTCTTTCCGTTCCCGATGATTTCCTTGTACGGGTTCATCCCTATAAAGGAATACTGGCTTTTCTTTCCATATCCATCTGAACTTTCCAGTATGAATTTCTTTTCTCCTTTGAGTCTCTGAAATACTGAAATAGGTGTCAGCATGTCTCCGTTTATCTGCTCTGTTCTGTAATGACTGGTCATTTTCTTCTCTCCCTTTGTGTAATGTCTCTTCCGATAATCCTCTTTAGTTCCTTCTTCAATCCGTTACTTTTCCAATAAAAAAAGCTTCGGCTACGCCTTCGCCCTTTTGGGATAGTGCGTAGCCATTACTTTTTCAGTTCTGAATT
>NZ_BAAADA010000170.1:0-2775 GCF_039522005.1 Alkalibacterium indicireducens | reverse complement strand
GAGAAAGTCAAAAACAATAAACTGCGTTTCAGATTTCTAGAATAAATTTCCGAGAATAGCTTTACACATACGATTCATTTATCAGTCCTTCAGTATGTAGCCTAATATGCTATACTACATGTATAAAGGATTTGAAGAAAGGGATTTACAGGGATGGCAGACTTAACAACAATACTGGAAGAGAATCCATGGGCCAGAGAGTATTTATTTTTAGATCCGGATTTAATCGAGGGAGACATTATCTTTGAAACCAATCTGACTAAGTTTACAGTCTTTGTGCGAGCCATGAACGAAACCGTGGAAAACAAAAATACAGAACTCGCGTATTACGACTTACCCGAACATCAGGCTATTTTTGAATTGTTAGCGGTATTTAAAGTTATGCTTCAATACGAAACTGTCACAGAAGAACAAAGAGAGTTATTCTTTAACTCTTTAAGCTCTTTTTTAAAGGATGAGACAGGTAAGGGAAAGAGCCTGGATTCTATATTCGGAGACAAAGATGCCATTGCTTTGAGCCGTTTATATCAGGTAACAGACGAAGAGTGGACCAAAAAGTATATGACCTGGATTTTAGCAGACTTAGGCGCGATTAGCTTAACTGCAGGACCGGATGTATTCGGTGCTAATGAGAGTGCCTTTACGACATTAAACTTTTTGACCGAAGCTTCTCACGGCAAATGGCGACCACAGATGCATTTTTCTGTGGAGAAAGATTGATTTGAAAAACAATAATATTTTAGGGAGAGAAATAATTGAGAAATCTTGTTAAAATTTTATTTATGGGTGTATCCTTTTTTATTTACTTTAGTGTATTTGAATTCGCATTAGAAAAATTTTTACCGGTAAGTTTATCTATTGAATTTATCGTAGGTGTATTAATTGCAGTAGCGGTATCTTTTGTATTATCTCTTTTCAGCTCAGATAAATTAATGGATGTAGTTGAAGGAAGGTAACGTACAGTACAAATGATTAACCATAGCACGATTATCCTTAAAATTTCCTATAACTGTCCTGTTCTTAAACTAAATAGTAAAATAGCCTGTTCATAAATAACTTACCTTTAAAGATTCCTTGTGAGTCTTTTTTTGTAGGAAAGTATATGTTGGAAAAGCAGAACCGTTTTTCTTCAAGAGCATTTAAACGTTCATACTTGGATTGGAGACTTAAAATGGCGCACGTATTTCACTTATCGATAGACTCATTTGCTTTTGTACGCTGAATCTATCGATTTCACTTGAAAAGTGAATCCTCTCAACGTAAGGAAGATTGCCTTGAGTCACACCAATCGACCTTAACATCTTATACTTTCCTATACATAAAAAAGAGGATGACTGGATATTTCACCGTCATCCTCTTTTTTATTCGTTTAAACCTAGTAGGTTCTCTATTTCAATCCACAACTTTTTGTAAAAGAGATTCGTCCGCTCTCGCTCGCATAAATTGCTTCTTCAACTAATTTTTCAACTAATGAAGGCATATCATAACCTGCTTCTTCAGCCATTAAGGGATAATGAGCATAACCTGCTTCAAGTGCTGGAATCGCATTGAGCTCAATCACATTTGGGGCACCATCATCGTCTAATTTGACATCCACTCGGGCCAACTCCGTACAGCCTAAAGCTTTATAAGCTCTTAAAACCGTTTGGGATATTTCATCGGCGAGTTCTGATGAGATATCTGCCGGGCAACTTCGCGTGACAACGTTATTCGCTTTCACATCCACCGTTTGTGTGGTTCCGAATTCTTGAGGAATGATGACTTCCATAATCGGCAGAGTCTTTGGATTTTCAGTTCCTAAAACAGCTACCGAAAACTCACGTCCAATGAGATAACCTTCAACTAAAGCAGGTTGCTTAAAGTTATCCAAAACATAACTGATTTGTTTACGCAACTCTTCTTCGTTGTTTACCATACTGTCTGCTGTAATCCCCACAGCTGATCCTTCCCTTACTGGTTTTACAAATAGTGGGAAAGACAAGTCGCTATCAAGTGGTGTATCAGCTGAATAAAAAACTTGGAAAGGGGAGACTGGTACTCCGGATGCTTTAAATGTTGCTTTGGCGTGCTCTTTATTTAAAGAAATAACTTGAGGGAGTAAGCCGGAACCGACAAAGGGAATATCTAAGAGTTCTAACATGCCTGAAATATTGGCTTGTTCATTTTTATTGTTAATTCCAACAGCTGAATTGAATATCACGTCAAATTCACCCGCTTCTTTAATCTCATAAAGTAAGCTTGTAGAGGCAGGAATTAATTTGACTTCATGGCCTTTGGTTTCAAATGCTTCTTTGATATCATTAGCAATAATTTCATTTTGACGGTAACTTCTTGGGTCAAGCGCCATTTCTTCTTCAGTCATCTCTTTGGGTTTGTTATAAACCAATCCAATTTTATACATTGTCGTCCTAACATCTCCTTTTTTGTAATCGATACGTACCTTAATTCAAGAATAAATCACATCAAAAAAATATACAAGAAATCCACTTTATCCCTCATTATTTAAGAGTTTATCCATATAAAGTGGAATGATGTTAATAGTGAGTTTCAATCTCTTTTCTCTATTATAAAAACATGGAGTGACAGAATGGGTCGTTTTTAACAAACAGGAAGCTGAGTTTGTATCGTTAGGAGGCTAATTTATAAAAAGAAACTAAATGTAATAGTGATGACCTGATTTTCTCAGGTAACACTGGTATTATATCACTAGTGTTGCATAAAACTTAGAATAAATAGGTTTTATAGGTTGTTACTTTTATCACAAGTAGTTTACGT
>NZ_BAAADA010000169.1:0-7578 GCF_039522005.1 Alkalibacterium indicireducens | reverse complement strand
TAAGTCATCCAACCCCATTATAAAGGACTTTTTTATATCATGAAACAGTTAAATTTTTAATGCAACACTAGTGGTAATAGTGATGACCTGATTTTCTCAGGTAACACTGGTATTATATATAATAGAGGACTGAAAAATACAGCAAAGTTATTTTCAAAAACCACAAAATAGTCTAAGAAAAATATTAAAAACATAAACTTTTAATGTTAAACTTAAAAAGTGAGCGTCAAATAAGGAAATAAAACGTACTTTACATGCAATTAAAAATAAAAAAACATAGTGATTTTTGTAACAATACATTGCGATAAAGCACAAATATTGTTACACTATATATTGACGCACTTTTAGTAAGAGAAAAAAAGGATGTCTTGGGGGAGGGTTTTTTGAACAAGAAAGCAGATAATAAAAAGAAAGAAAAAAACAGTGAGACCTTACGAGCATTAGCTAATTTCTCCCATATAGGAGTTATGATAGCTGCTTCCATATTAATAGGGGTATTATTAGGTCGTTTTTTAGACAATAGACTTGGCTCGTCACCTTGGTTACTATTAGTCTTTTCCTTACTTGGTGTCGGAGCGGCCATTAAATACTTATTTGATATGCCAACAAAATAGTGAAGAGGGAATAAAGTGACTTTATCAAAAATAGCAAAAAAAATGATTTATTCGATTGGTATCATCTCGGTAGCTACTTTAGTGCTTGCTTTTTTATATTACCGTTCTATGGAATTTGTTCCATTTTTACTAGGTATTTTAATAGGTTCTATAACGAGTATTTTAAAAGTCATTCTACTAGAACGGACAGTTAATACTTCTATGAAAATGGATAAAAAAGACGCAGGGAAATATGTCAGTCTTCAACATTTAATAAGATTGTTTATTTCTGGAGCTGTTCTGCTTATCGGCGCTCTTGTAGACAGTATTAATTTATGGGGAGTAGTTGTCGGTATATTATCTTATCAATTAGCCGCATACAGTACTAAATCAGTCATGAATGGATAACTCAAACTAAGATTGAATGAAGGTGGTGATCAATTAACAATGTTAGATATAAACAATATAGCTATACTAGAAATATTTGGATTTGAGATTTTAATTACAGAAACAATCGTCAATACATGGATTATTATGGGTATTCTTATTGTTTTAGCTATTCTTGCTCGAATAAAATTAAAGTCCTTTAAAGTTGTTCCAACAGGTGTCCAAAATATCATTGAGACAATTGTTGAAATGTTTGATACCTTCGTCGTTAACACCATGGGGTCAAAACTATCTTACATCGGTAGTTGGTTTTTCATGGTCTTTGTATTTGTTTTATCTGCCAGCTTACTTAGTCCATTTGGGTTAAGAGCACCAACTGCAGATTTTGCGACGACCTTCGCACTTGCTTTTGCAAGTTTTCTACTCATGCTCATTTTAGGTTTCAAACATAATAAAGGGGACTACCTTAAAACTTTTTTTGAACCACACTTTATCTTTTTTCCACTCAACATAATTGGAGAACTTGCTAAACCTGTTTCACTCAGTTTCCGACTGTTTGGTAACGTATTGTCAGGTACAATTATTCTGACCCTTTATTATGGTTTAACACCATTTCTTGTTCAAATAGGTATCCCAGCTGCTCTATCTGCATTTTTCGATGTCATTATCGGTGCTTTGCAGACTTATATATTCGTGATATTAAGTATGATGTATATTAAAGGCGCAGCAGATTAAAATTCATTGCAAGACTTAATTTATGTAAAAAAATTATAGAAAATTTATGGAGGATGTATATGGAAACTTTAGGAACTATTATTAGCGCAGCGCATATTGCCGCTGCAATCGCATTACTCAACGGACTATTTACAACATTTGGGCAGTCGAAAGTGGTTTCAACAGCCATTGAAGGAATCGCAAGACAACCAGAGGCAAGTGATGACATCAGAAGTGCGATGTTTGTCGGTCTAGCCATGGCAGAGACTTCCGGTATTTACGGACTCTTAATTGCCATCATTATGCTATTTGCCAATCCATTAGTAGAAATTTTTGTCAACTTACTCTAATAAAATGAAACAAGACAACTGTCTAATAAGAAAGGGGTCGTTTACTTGCAAAATGAGATGTGGTTTTTAGCTCAAGCTCTCCCCGAAGGACGTGTCTTTGGTTTGGATGGACAGACCTTGATGGATATCGGCATTCAGTTATTTAACGGGATTTTATTGGCAGTGATATTAGGAGCCATTTTATACAATCCTGTTAAAGAGTTTATGCAAAAGCGTACAGAAAGCATTCAGGAGAAATTGGATGACTCCGATGCCACGATGTTGACAGCTAAAAATTTAATAGATGAATATGAAGAAAAAATTGAAAATATAAATAAAGAACGTCTTACTATACTAGAAGAAGCACGTGCTCAAGCTCAGGAAGAGAGTGACCTCATCCGCCAAGAAACTAAATTAGAAGCTGAAGAAACCAGAGCACGCATGCAAAAGAGTATGGAAGCCGAGAAAAAACGTATACAGGATGAATCACGTCTTTATATTATTGAGACGGCTGCTTTAATGGCTGAAAAATATGTTGCTTCTTCTATTAACGAAGAAGACCATATAAAGCTTTTTGAAGAGGCTTTGACTGATTTGGAGGAATCCAAATGGCAAAGTTAAGAGAACGTTACGCACAAGCACTCTATGATTTGTCAATTGAAAATGACAATATAAAAAAGACATTACGAGAAGCAACTTTAGTGAACAATGCCTTAAATGAAGAAGAGGTTCAATTTTTTTTGCTTCATCCTCATGTCTCTGATTCAGAAAAACACCAATTATTTGAATCAACTTTTTCTGAACACATTGAATCATTTTTATTAAACTTTTTACATTTAATGATTGATAAAAATAGAGAAGGCTTAATCATTCCAACTTTAACAGAATTAATTACACGTATAAAAAGACAGTTAAATCAAACAGAAGCCACAGTCGTTTCAGCTAAAGAGTTAACTGAAAAACAAGTGGAGGCTATTAGAGAGTTACTCACTAAAAAAACACAGATGGACATAGAGTTTCATTTGAAAGTAGATCCTGATGTGATTGGTGGATTTTATATATTGATAGATGGGTTCGTTTTTGACGGGACTGTCCGAACACAACTCATTAAAATGAAAGAAAAACTGAAAAGAGAGGGGGTCGCCCATGTCAGTTAATCCAGCTGAAATAAGTAAAGTCATAAAAAAACAGATAGAAAATTATGCTTCAGAAAATACTTTTACAGAAGCCGGAACAGTTATACGAGTAGGTGATGGTATAGCTCGTGTCCATGGATTAGAAAATGCCATGAGTGGTGAACTCTTAGAATTTTCTGATGGAACTCAAGGGATGGCATTAAACCTAGACGAAGACAGTATAGGTGTCGTTGTTATGGGATCAGATTCAGGTATTAAAGAAGGAGACCCAGTCACTTTAACAGGAAGAATGACAGAGGTACCCGTTGGTGATGGGCTCTTAGGGAGAGTTGTTAACTCCTTAGGTGAGCCAATTGACGATAAAGGACCTATTTCGGCAAATCATTATCGCCCGATTGAAAGTCAAGCGCCAAGTGTCATTATGCGTCGAGAGGTTGACCAGCCTTTACAAACTGGAATAAAAGCGATTGATGCTTTGGTTCCCATTGGAAAAGGGCAGCGAGAGTTAATTATTGGTGATAGAGAAACGGGTAAGTCGGCCATTGGAATTGATACGATTATCAACCAAAAAGAGACGGATGTGCACTGTGTCTATGTCGCTATTGGCCAAAAAGCTTCAACAGTGGCACGCATTATCAGTGTGTTAGAAGAAACAGGCGCAATGGACTACACGACTGTTGTCTTCTCGTCAGCAAGTGATTCAGCACCTTTACAATACATTACACCTTACGCAGGAACTGCGATAGCGGAAGAATGGATGAATCAAGGGAAAGACGTGTTAGTCGTATATGATGACTTATCTAAACACGCTGTATCATACAGAGCCATAAGCTTGCTATTAGGACGTCCACCAGGGCGTGAAGCGTATCCTGGAGACGTATTTTATTTGCACTCGCGTTTATTGGAACGTGCTGCTTCAATGAGTGAAGAGTACGGTGGAGGAACTTTAACAGCTCTTCCAATAGTTGAAACCCAAGAAGGGGATATCTCAGCTTATATTCCGACAAATATTATTTCCATTACCGATGGACAAATTTATTTAGAATCAGATTTATTTAATAGTGGCGTACGTCCAGCCATTAACCCTGGTTTGTCCGTATCCCGTGTAGGAGGAGCCGCTCAAATCCCTGCTATTAAACAAATAGCCGGACCTCTCCGTATAGAATTTGCCCAGTATAAAGAACTGGCTGCTTTTTCTCAATTCGGATCTGATTTGAATCCAGACACGCTCGAACGGTTGAATCATGGTGAACGTATTATGGAAGTACTCAAACAGTCTCAGTATAGACCTATGGCGATAGAAGATCAGGTTCTGGTTTTTTATGCTTTAAGTCAAAAGCATTTAACAGATATTGATATGAGACATATTAGAAAATTCCAAAGAGATTTACTTTCACATATCAGCAATGTGGCTCCTGAAATTAAAAAAGAATTGAAAGAAACAGGAGTCTTGACAGACGAATTAGCCGATCAAATAGATAGTTTAATTAAAGACGTTAAAAACCAACACGATTACAGCTAGGGAGGGATAGATCTGAGTTCTACAAGAGATATAAAAAAACGAATTGCCAACGTTAGTTCTGTGGAACAAATTATTAAGGCCATGGATATGGTCGCATCCACAAAATTAATCAGAGCGAGAGAATCCTTAGATGGTATCCGTCCGATTTACCTTAATTTGAAACGTATCGTCACTGAGTTAGGCAAACAAATGGAGAATGCTGAGCATAAGTTCTTTAAAGAAAGAACAGATACAAAGAACACTCTTTATGTTGTTTTAACAAGTGACAGAGGTTTATCTGGAAGTTATAACTCAAACATTTTATCCAAAGCTTTGAAACACATGAATAAAGGTAAAAATGAAAAATTAATCGTCGTTGGAACGAAGGGTATAGACTTCTTTAAAAGAGAAGGAAAAGATATTATACGTTCAGTTTATGATATCTCGGACGATAATGTATTTTATGGTACTGAGAACATGGCTCAGAATATACATGATGTCTTTTTATCAGACGAGGTTGACATAGAAGAAGTCTATCTCGTTTATACTCATTTTGAGAACGTCTTAACACTTGAACCAAAGATAGAAAAACTGTTACCTGTTGAAATGGATGAAAGTGATGAGAATTATATTACTGATATTAAATTCGAACCAGGGACAGATAACTTCATAGACCATGTCGTGCCATTGTATCTGCATATGAGTTTATTCCGTGCCTTTTCAGAAGCCCATACCAGTGAACAAGCGGCTCGTATGGTCAGCATGGATGCGGCAGGTAAAAATGCAAATGACTTGGTCGAGGATCTAAATCGTGTCTATAACAGAAAACGTCAAGCTGAAATTACGCAAGAATTAAGTGAAATAGTAGGAAGTGCAGAAAGTATGAAAAAAGGAGGTACGGATGACTATTAAAAACAAAGGAAACATTATTCAAATCATCGGGTCTGTTGTCGATCTTCAATTTGATGATGACTTACCCGCTTTATACAATGCCATCGAGGTCGACTATAAAGAGGATACAATCGTCTTAGAAGTCATGCAGCACCTTGGAGACAATAGAGTGCGCTGTGTATCCATGCATCCGACTGATGGCTTGACTCGTGGAATGGAAGCTATTGATACAGGTGCTTCTATTTCCGTTCCTGTAGGACAAGAAGTCTTAGGACGAATGGTTAACGTATTAGGAGAGCCAATCGATAACGGTCCTGAAATAGAATCCGAAGAGAAATGGTCCATTCATAGAGATGCTCCAGCTCTTAAAGACCAAAAAGCGGAACCTGAGATGTTAGAAACAGGAATTAAAGCGATCGATTTATTATGTCCCTTCTCAAAAGGAGGTAAAATTGGTCTCTTCGGCGGTGCCGGTGTTGGGAAGACAGTTCTCATTATGGAACTGATTAACAGTATCGCACAAGAACATGGCGGCCGATCTGTCTTTGTCGGAGTAGGGGAGCGTACCCGTGAAGGGAATGACTTATACTACGATATGAAAGATTCGGGTGTTATTGACAATACCTCTTTAGTATTCGGTCAAATGAACGAACCGCCAGGAGTCCGTATGCGTGTGGCTCTAACAGGGCTCACAATGTCGGAATATTTTCGAGATGAAGAGAAGCAAGATGTTCTATTATTCGTAGACAATATTTTCCGATTTGTACAAGCTGGATCAGAAGTATCGGCTTTACTCGGACGTACACCCAGTGCAGTAGGCTATCAACCCACTTTAGCAACAGAAATCGGTGCATTGCAGGAAAGAATCACATCCACTCAATCCGGATCGATTACATCTGTACAAGCCATTTATGTGCCGGCAGATGACTTTACAGACCCAGCAACAGCGACGACTTTTGTCCACTTGGACGCAGTAACTATTTTATCTCGTTCCGTTGTGGAACAAGGCATTTACCCAGCGATTGATCCATTAGAATCTTCTTCACGTATTTTAGAAGAAGATATCGTTGGAAAAGAGCATTACCAAGTTGCCCATCGTGTCCAAAATATTCTTCAGCGTTACAAAGATTTACAGGATATTGTAGCAATATTAGGAATGGACGAGTTATCTGAAGAGGATAAACTAGCCGTTAACCGAGCAAGAAAGGTTCAGCGTTTCTTATCTCAACCTTTCTATGTAGCAGAGAAATTCACAACTGTTCCAGGTAAACATGTAACGATTAAGGAGACAGTTCAAGGATTTAAGGAAATTCTTGACGGAGTACATGATGGTATTCCAGAAGGGTATTTCTTAAATGCTGGTTCCATAGATGACGTTGTTCAAAAGTATAAGAATGACCAAGGTGATTAAAAATGGATGAATTAAATAATAAAAAGAAACTTAATTTAACTATTACAACACCTCGTGGAGTCAAATTTGAAGAAGAAGCTGATATGGTTATCATGCGGGTGCTGGATGGAAATATTGGTGTTCTTCCAGGACATGAACGTATTTCTACTGTTTTAGGAGACGGAATCCTTCGCTTCATTAATAATGATGTCGAAAGAAAACTTGCCGTTTTTAGTGGAATTGCTGAGGTTAACGATGATAATATTAATATTTTCACAACAATCGCTCAGCCACCAGAAGAAATTGATTTAGAGCGTGCTGAACAAGATCGTCAAAAAGCAGAAGCTGCTCTGGCAGAAAAACCAAAAGAACCGTATCTGCAAAGAGCTCATTTGATGATTCGTCGCTCATCAGTGCGTATTGAAGTCAGCCAAGAATATTCGGAAAATATCAGTGATGATTAACAAACTGAAGAAAGTAACCCAGAACTGGACAGATGTCTTGTTTTGGGTTTTTTTATATGTTCGACCACTAGTGTTGCATTAAAAATTTAACTGTTTCATGACATAAAAAAGTCCTTTATAATGGGGTTGGATGACTTATCCAAGACCAAAACAAAGGACTTACAGCATGGATA
>NZ_BAAADA010000168.1:0-2007 GCF_039522005.1 Alkalibacterium indicireducens | reverse complement strand
GTCTGTGCAGACAAGAATGGAGTTCGTAGGAAGCCCCCACTTCAAAATCCAAAGGATTTAAGTGGTGGGTAGTTCACGGGACTGCAGTAGAAAGGCTAGTTGTCGGCCTTTTCTGAAAATCAATTGAAAAGAAAATAATTAATTCTTCAAAACTAATTGACTTTTGTCGCTATTCACGGTACTATATCAGATGGTATTGTTTGCCACCATGATAAGCCCCGGAAACTTGTTTTGGAACAAACAACAGAGAGTCTTTCTTATTACTTTTAACGGAACTTAGAAGCGATGGAAAGCAGCTAATTTAAAATTGATTCTTGAAAAGAAAATTTGGAGGTTAAGATCGTGCGTACAACATTTATGGCGAATGAAAGTAACATCGAACGCAAATGGTATGTAGTCGACGCTACAGATATTCCTTTAGGACGTCTGTCAACTGTCGTTGCATCTATCCTACGCGGTAAAAACAAACCTACGTATACACCACACGTTGATACTGGTGACCACGTAATCGTAATTAATGCAGGAGAAGTTAAACTAACAGGGAAGAAAGCTAGCGACAAGATTTATTCTCGTCACTCTGGACACCCAGGTGGATTGACTCAACAGTCAGCTGGAACAATCCGTGCTCAAAGACCGGAACGTTTGATTGAAATGTCAATCAAAGGTATGCTTCCACACAACCCACTAGGACGTAAACAAATTAAAAAACTTCACGTATACGCTGGCCCTGAGCACAAAAACCAAGCTCAACAGCCAGAAGTACTAGACATTACAAACTTGATTTAAGGAGGGACATCCATTGGCACAAGTACAATATTTCGGAACTGGTCGTCGTAAAAACTCTACAGCTCGTGTTATCATGACTCCAGGTTCTGGTAAAATCACTTTTAACGGTAAAGATATTTCTGAATATTTAAACTTCGATCACCTACATTTAGTAGTTAAACAGCCACTAGCTATCACTGATACAGTAGACAGCTACGACATCACTATCAACGTTCACGGTGGTGGGTTCTCAGGACAAGCAGGCGCTGCTCGTCACGGAATCTCTCGTGCGTTACTACAAGTAGACCCTGACTTCCGTTCTCCACTGAAAGCAGCTGGACTGCTTACACGTGATTCACGTATGAAAGAGCGTAAAAAACCAGGTCTTAAAAAAGCGCGTAAATCTCCACAATTCTCAAAACGTTAATTGCTGGAGCCGTTGCGAATTTATTCGCTTACGGATACAGTATGGGACGGAGATTTCGAAAGAAATCGAGTACCATTCAATTTGCGGCTTAAACTTAATACTGCAGTACAAAAAGGCATCAGCATTCTGCTGGTGCCTTTTTGTTTTTAGTGCCTGTGAAAGTCGACAACACGCTAGAGAAATAAAATGAAAAAGCATCAATTAAAGAGGTGGTGGAACAAATGACTCCAAAAGAAAAAATGCAGAAGCTGATTAAGAACAAGCAAGGCGGCGGCAAAGATATTAAAAGAAGTACGGCCAAAAATGATCAGAAGTACATGCGCAAAGCTCCGATTATATTTATATAATGAGGAAGAACTGATTAGTATTATTCATAGAAACAGTCAATTCGTATAGATTTAGTAGACATGTAAAGAGTATGTTGATCTCTGTAAGGATACCAACGGTATCCCGGTTGGATACACTAAATTCTGCGAAGATTATCAAAGACATATTGATCAATACCGCTTGACGAATCACTTAAAACATAAACCCGGTGTATCGATTCAAGTCGATTGGAGCGGCTCAACCATGGATTTGCTAGACACTGACACAGGTGAGTTAATTACCGTCTATCTTTTTGTAGGAACCCTACCTTACAGTCAATATACCTATGTAGAACCCACACTTGATATGAAAAGTGATACTTGGCTTCGTTGTCACATGAATATGTTTGAGTATTTTGGCGGTACGACAATTCGACTTATATGCGACAATTTGTAATGTGAAGATTTACATTACAAATTTAATGTTAAGTAGAAAATAATGTAAAGCAC
>NZ_BAAADA010000167.1:0-5981 GCF_039522005.1 Alkalibacterium indicireducens | reverse complement strand
CTGGACAGAGTTTCTATTACAATGACTTGGTTTTCGTCTGTAATCTTTTTGGATAGTTTGTGCAAGAAATCCTTCCGTTGATTGGCGATTTTTTCGTGTTTCTTAGCAACCACCAAGCGGGCTTTGTTTCGGTTCTTACCGCCTTTTTGTTTGCGGAACAACGAACGCTGGGCTTTCTTGAGTTGCTTTTCTGATTTATACAGATGTTTGGGGTTTTTGTATTTCTTTATCTCACCTAAATCGTTGGTAGTGATAGCGAAATCCGAAAGGCCTAAATCAATCCCGATTTTCCTTTCGGTGATTTCCATTTTCTCCTCTTCTGATTTCACCAGAATAGAAACGAAATACTTTCCGGACTTGTTCATGGAAATGGTGCACGACTTGATGACTCCTTCAAACTTTCTGTGTTGCTTCAGTTTCACGAAACCAATTTTTGGAAGTTTGATTTTTCCGTTTTCCATTCGGATATTTCCGCCTTGGTTATTGGTGGTATAACTCGCTTTTGACTTGTGTTTGGATTTGAACTTCGGGAAACCGACGGACTTGTCTCGGTAAAAGTTTTTATAGGCTCTTTCCAGATTTTGTTGGGCATTCGCCAAGGCTAGACTGTCCACTTCTTTCAAAAATGAAAATTCTTTTTTGTACTGAGCCGGTGTATTGTGGAGCATCTGTTTCGTTTCTTTGTAGTGGTCGATTTTGTCGCTGAGCATTTTGTTGTAGATGAAGCGGACGCATCCGAAACAGTTCGCAAAATAGTCTTTTTGTTGTTCGGTTGGGTATAATCTGTACTTGTATGCTTTCAACATATTTGTCACCTCCTCTTTTAGTTTTCTACTTGATTATACTGTAAAAATACCGTACAATCAAGTCGGGGGTGAACATATGTCTGACAAAGAACGCGTAGAAATACGCATGCCAAAAATCATTTTAGAAAAAGTAGACGCCTATCAAAAAGAAAATGGACTGCCGACAAGAACAGCAGCTATCCTCGAACTAATAAGAAAAGGTCTTGAAAAATAAATTCAAGCTATCGCTTGACCGACATTCATCTCCCACTTTCACTGGTGCTTCGCACCCATACGTTTAGAAGTGGGAGACTTCTTTCGGAATTACGTTAAAATAAATGGGACCTTTGGCAGAAAATACATATGTCTGTCAAAGGTCTTTTTAGTAATAATGGCAAGATTATGGATAATGAGAAATAGTATCATTCTCATCTGAATGAATTGACTAGGATCATACTTAAGATTGTGCTATCTTTAACATATAAGGCATGGACTAGGGGGACTAAGATGACTGCATTATTCAAAAATAACAAGCCAATGCTTCTGACCGTGATCAGCGGGTTTTTGATTCTGTTCGGAGGCGTTGCTTCATATAATAACTGGGGACCGATGGATGTTGTCCTCTTTCTCAGTGCCTTTGTTATTGGCGGATATTATCAGGGGAAAGAAGGCATAATGGAGCTGGTCAAAGACAGGTCGCTAAATGTTGACATTCTTATGGTTCTGGCAGCAGTAGGGGCATCGATCATCGGTTTCTGGCTGGAGGGTGCTCTGCTGATTTTCATTTTCTCACTTAGTGGCTCACTTGAAATCTACACAACAAATAAAAGTACAGATGCCATTTCTCACCTGATGAAGCTTACACCTGACACAGCTCTCCGCCTCACAAAAGAAGGCAGAACTGAAGAAGTCGAAACTGAAGCTCTCGAAATAGGTGACTGTGTCCTTGTTCCGAAGGGAGCTGCCATTCCTATAGACGGTCAGCTAATCAGTCAGTATGGGCTCATCGATGAATCAGCAGTCTCAGGCGAATCGGTCCCTGTAAGTAAGCAGGCGGAAGATGTAGTGATCGGGGGAACTGTGAATATTTCTCAGCCTATTAAGGTTCGTGTGACCACTGACTATTCAGACACACTTTTCGCTAAAATAATCAGACTAGTTGATGAAGCGCAAGGTACACCGTCTCAGACAGCAACATTCATTCAGTCGATAGAAACGCATTATGTAAAAATTGTTCTAGTTTTTGTGCCAGTCATGATTCTTGTTTTTCTCTATATTCTTGGTTGGGGTTTCACAGAATCATTTTACAGAGGAATGGTCCTGCTTACTGTTGCTTCACCTTGTGCTTTGATGGCTTCAGCCAGTCCCGCCACTTTATCGGCGATTTCTAACGGAGCTAAAAACGGCGTGCTGTATAAAGGCGGTTCCTACCTTGAGAATTTTAGTCATATCAGCGCAGTTGCATTTGATAAAACCGGAACTCTGACTGAAGGAGCACCGAAAGTGACGGATGTGGTATTTAATGATCAGTCATATGGCAAGGAGATCCAGCAGGTCGTTGTCGCTATGGAGAAACAGTCCAGCCACCCCCTTGCGAGAGCAGTTGTCGATCATTTGAGTGCTGAAACGGAAGGCAGACTGTTCCACTTTGACCTGATCAATGAAGTAGAAGGAAAAGGGATGGAAGGCGTTGACGGAACAGACAGATATAAAATAGGAAAGAAAGAATTTGTTGTTAAAAATGATGATGATTACTTGGCAATTGAAGCAATGAACAGACAGAATGAGGGAAAGACAGTTTTGTATGTATCAAAAAATGATGAACTGACTGCCTATATTGCTTTACTGGATCTCCCGGCTCCCGGAGCAAAAGAAACAGTAGACTATTTTAAAAGTCACAACATCAGGACGCTCATGATAACTGGAGACAATCAGGCGACAGGTGAATCGATCGGTTCATTGATAGGAGTCGATGAGGTGATAGCCAACTGCCTACCTGACGAAAAAGCGGAACTGATTCTGGAACTGAAGAAACGGTACGGCACAATTGTCATGGTAGGCGATGGCATAAACGATGCTCCGGCTCTGGCGAATGCCTCCATCGGAATTGCAATGGGTGCGGGAACGGATCTCGCTATGGAAGCTGCTGACGTGGTGCTTGTAAAAAATGATCTGCAGCAGCTGTCTTATAGTCATAAACTGTCCAGACGCCTGAACAGAATCATAATGCAGAATGTTGTATTTTCGATTGCCGTGATTGTTTTTCTGATCATAGTGAATCTGCTGCAGCTGATCAATCTTCCTTTAGGAGTCATTGGACACGAAGGCAGCACGATACTAGTTATACTGAACGGCCTGCGTCTGCTCAGATGATCGAGTTTTCAGCACAACAGTTAAAGGAGAATGCCCCCATGGATTTATATGATATTGAAGTAGAAACGATTGAAGGAAAGAAACAGACACTGGATGAATATAGAGATAACTGGCTGATTATTGTCAATACGGCCAGCAAGTGCGGTCTAGTGGGGCAGCTTGAAGGGCTCCAGAGTATATACAACGCATACAAAGATAAGGGAGTCCGGGTACTAGGCTTCCCCTGTGACCAGTTTATGAATCAGGAGCCGCTGGAAAATGACGAAATAAAGGAATTCTGTACCATGAACTATAGCGTGACTTTTCCATTATTTAAAAAAATCAAAGTCAACGGGAATGACGCTCACCCCTTGTACAAGTATCTTAAAGAACAGACAGGCGGGAAGATGATTAAATGGAACTATACTAAGTTTTTAATAGGGCCGCAGGAATCAGTGATCGAACGTTTCTCTCCTGTATCTGGTCCTGAAAAAGTAGAAGAAGAACTGAAAAAGCAGTTAGATAAATAAAAAAGAAGATTTCTTCACATGTAAAACATTTAAAACAAAGTCTTGTTAAGTTACCGAATCACAGTTGTTTGGTGCTGACAAGGCTTTTATTTATGCAGTTTAGCTTAATTTTTTTTAAATATTAGAGCTTTCTTCTTGAAATGTAATTGACATAAAGTTGAAACATGCTATGATTAATGTGAATTAAATCACAATTAATTAGGAGAAACAACAATGGCAAAGTGGAACAAATTATTACTTATTACAGCAAGCATGGGGTTACTAGCTGCTTGTGACAACGCTGCAGAAACAGAGGAGCCGGCTGAAGAAGTGGAAGAAACAGAAGCTGAAGTTACAACTGGCGCTACTCAAGTTCGTGTAAATGATGAAGATACATTACTCGAAGGGTTATCCAGTGACGGAGCTTGGATCGTTATTTTCGAAGATGATATCACCACTGATGAAGATCTCGTTATGGTAGAAGGTTTCGAGAATAAAGGAGAAACTGAACGTAAGCTTGCATTATACGCTCAGGATGCCGACCGTAACGTAACAGAAACCTTTACTCTGACTGCCCCAAGCATCACTATTCAGAACGAAAACACCCGTCTGCAGAATGGTACATTTGTAGGAGACGTGTATGTAGAAGCTAACGGATTTAAATTAGTTGGTGGAACAATCGATGGAGACTTGATCTTCGCAAGTGAAGAACTTCAGGAATCAGCAGAAATCGACGATGACGCAACAGTAACGGGTGAAATCAGAGTCGAAGGTGAAGAAGGCGAAACTGCCGACGTCACTACAGGAGCAACACAAGTTCAAGTCAGTGACGAAGCGTCTCTTCTAGAAGGACTGTCAAGTAACGGTGCATGGATCGTCATGTTCGAAGATGACATTACAACAGATGAAGATCTAGTCATGGTCGACGGATTTGAAAACAAAGGTGAGTCAGAACGTAAACTGGCACTGTATCAGCAGGATGCAGACCGCAACCTTACTGCCAGCTTTACTTTAACAGCACCGAGCATCGCACTTCAGAACGAAAACACCCGTCTGCAGAATGGTACATTTGTAGGAGACGTGTATGTAGAAGCTAACGGATTTAAATTAGTTGGTGGAACAATCGATGGAGACTTGATCTTCGCAAGTGAAGAATTTGAAGCATCATCAGAAATCGATGAGAATTCAGAAGTTACAGGCGATATTAGGGTAGACTAGTTTTGACTCCAGGATGACCGCCAGGATAGATAGGGCGGTCATCTTTCACATTGCTGAACAGATTGACTCTGTGAACAATTACTCAACAATCTGACACATGTTAGTTAGAAGGGCAGTTTTTATTAAACAAATGAGATAGGATATTTTGAAGTTTTTCCTTTTTTTATAAGAAAGTAAGCGATTGACATTTCACAAAAATAAGCCCTGTAATTATAAACGTATGAGTAATAATTAAGATGATTTTAGTGGGTTGAATTGTTGACTGCTTCACAAATGTAAGGTATAGTATAATTAGTAATGAGTCGGGGAAGAACTGTCCGAATTAATCATTCTCTCCTTCTTCTCCGTTCATTCTATGATCAATAAAATTTCCATCAGGAAAGGTAAGGGATAATTATAGATATTTTGAAAAAGAAATTAGCTGCAGGCGCTGCAGTAGTAGCACTAGGCGGATTTTTGGCAGCATGTGACAATGGTGCAGATACTGACGACAACGGAGACAATGGCGATGCTGTAACAGCTGCATCTATTACAGATGATGCCAGTGAAGTTGAAGCTTCTCTAAGTGCTGACGGAAACTGGATTACTGCTATAACAGCTGATGTAACTATCGACGGAGACTTGACAGTTGCAGGTACATTCTACGACAAGGATGACGAAGACGGAGATGTTTACCGCAAACTGGCGCTTTACGACCAGGATGAAGATCGTAATGTAACTAATGAGTACACTCTATCTGTCGGCACAATGATTGTTGAATCACCAAACTTCCGTATTCAGGAAGGTACAGTAGACGGAGACGTATACGTAGAAGAAGACGGATTCGAACTATCCAACGCTACAGTAACAGGAGACGTGACATTCGCTTCTCAGGAATTCATGGATTCAGCATTATTGGATGAAGGAACTGTAGAAGGCGAAGTCAGCGTAGACGAATAAGTCTATTCTACTGAAACATCATCACCTGCGGACACAGGAGAGACCGGGTATCAGATTTAATTACCTAAAAGGGGGCAGCTCTATGCACAATACGTGCACAGAGCTGTTTTTTGGTGCGCCCGGCATGGGCGACAACTTGGTGGTGAAAGTCCACTACAGGCTTTGCAGTAGGAACTGT
>NZ_BAAADA010000166.1:0-13238 GCF_039522005.1 Alkalibacterium indicireducens | reverse complement strand
TAAAAATGTCTAAAAAAGCAGTGAGTTTAATAGAAATAGTTATCCACATTTAGAGGTATGAATAATTCAGGATTCACTATTTTCTAGTCAATAGCGTTACACTCTCGATGTGTTTTGAGACAAGTTCATAGCTGTCAAGAAATATTGGCTCAAATGCTTTTATCGAAAATTCCCTCTGTGGAAACATATCCACAGAGGGAATTCGTATGTGAGAACATATCAGTCAAAGTATGGATTTATTACATAGCTCCTCTAATACAGTTCTTAGGAAAAAATGCTTCCAAAACACTATCTCCCATACAAACTTAAGTGGTTCGTTACTTAAATATTTTTGACCTGGGATTTTAATACTTCATAACCTAATTTGTCGATAACATGTTCAATGTCTTTTATAGATACTTTTTCATCGTCAAATTCCACCCTCACCTTGCTTGAATTAAATAGTACTTTCAAACTCTCTTTACTTACCCCGTCCAAAGATTTCACACCATTCTCTATTTTTTGCATACAAGACGGACATGTTAATGTTTCTAATTGAATCATTGCTTTTTGCATTTTCTTCTCTCCTTTAGTTTATATCGATTTTATTATACTCGATTATTATCATCATTAAATTGATTTGCATCAACAGCTTAATTTGTTGTTTATTTTCATAGTTTGTAGCGTAGCAACCTCATGCCATTTAAAATGACCACTAATATGCTTGCTTCGTGTACTAACATTCCGATTGACATATTCATCCAGTCACTAAAAAATACGCTAGCTAGCAGGACTAATACAACTCCAACTGCAATAAAAATATTTTGTCGCATGTTATTAGCTGTCGCTTTTGTTAAACCTAGTGCATGTGGCAAGAGACTAAAATCTGAATTCATTAAAACAACATCTGACGTTTCTATGGCTACATCTGTTCCGCCTCCCATGACAATTCCAATTTGTGCTAGAGCTAGTGAAGGACTATCATTTACTCCGTCCCCAACAAATGCAACAATTTGACCTCTTTCTTGCAGTACTTTAATATATGCTGATTTATCTTCCGGCAACATGTGCCCGCGGGCCTCTGTAAAACCTAGTTCACGCGACACTAAATCAACTGTTCCTTGATTATCACCTGAAAGAACGACTAGATTTTTAACACCAAGTTTTTTCAACTTCTGAAGATTTTCTTTTACACCTGGACGAATTTGATCACGAATCCCTAACAATACCTTTAATTCACCATCAACTGATGTTAAAACTAATGAATTTCCATTTCCCTCAAATCTAGCAATATCTGCGTGAACTTTCTCACTTAAATGTACATTTTCTTGCTTCATCAGTGCAACATTTCCGACCGCAACTCTATGGCCTTCTACATGTGCTACAATTCCTCCGCCTTTTACAACCTCTGTTTTTTCAACTCTAAATGGTTCTATATCTCCAATATATTCCACAACTGCTTTTGCTAATGGATGATCGGATTCCTTTTCAACACTTGACAGATAAGCGAATACGTCATCTACATTATCTGCATAAATTTCTTTATCAGCTACTCTAGGATTTCCTATTGTCAATGTTCCCGTTTTGTCAAATACCATGGTATCTAGTTTGCTAAAATCATTAATAACCTCGCTGCCTTTTAGAAGAACACCATGACGTGCTCCATTACCAATACCCGCAACATTTGAAACGGGAACACCGATTACTAATGCTCCTGGGCATCCTAAAACTAATATCGTAATTGCCAGTTGAATATCCCTTGAAATGAGCCATACAATAAAAGAGAGAACTAAAACAGCCGGTGTATAATATTTAGAGAATCTATCAATAAAGCGTTCTGCCTCTGATTTTGAATCCTGTGCTTCTTCCACTAACTCAATGATTTTACCAAAAGTAGTGTCTTCACCTACACGGTCAGCAGTGATTTGCAGTGTTCCATTTTCTAAAATTGTTCCCGCATATACTCCTGAATCTTTCTTTTTGCTTACTGGAACGGCTTCACCTGTAATACTTGCTTCATTAATGTGCCCTTCTCCTGTTAAAACTGTCCCGTCAACAGGAATTTTTGCACCCGTTTTAACAAGTAAAATATCACCTACATCAACCTCTTCTATTGCGACTTCTTCAAATTCACCATTTTTCAGTTGCTTTAGAGCAACTTCAGGCGCCATTTCAGTTAATTCTTTTATTGCAGAACGTGTTTTATTCAGTGTTCTTTGTTCTAGATAAGCTCCAAATAGAAATAAAAAGGTAACAATTGCTGACTCCTCATAATTTCTAATTAGAAACGCGCCAATGACTGCAATGGTCACTAACACATCAATACTGACTACTTTAACTCTGAGTGCTTGATACGCTTGGATGGCAATCGGTATAACTCCTAAAACAGAGGCAATTATTAGTGACCATATAGCTATAGGTTCGTTTTGAAATCCTAATTTACTAACATATGCAATTATTATTAAAATTGCACTTACTATTGTAATATGATTCTTTCTTCCTAAAATTAATTTTTGCATATGCATACTCCTTCCTATTATGATTTTTATTAATTGTATCACTTGTTTCTTTTATGATTCATATGCTTTATCTAATTCTGCCAACAGGTTATATACTGCTTCATAGCTTTCACAAACATCATCTGGAACTGTATAATTGTCTGTAATTTTACGTAACTTTGCAAATTCATCTACTAAATCAGGTTTTCCCCTTCCTGTATCTTTTAATTTTTTTGCAAGCTTATCATATACTTCACGAACTTGGTGAAATTCTGGATGATTGCCGCCATGAACTCTTGCTACAATTGGTACATACTGTGCTAATGTTTTTAAATGTGTTTCCTTGACTTGATTAAAATCTAATTTTTTCGACATGCTTTTTCCTTCTTTCTTTTTTCTTTGGGTTGATTACATTATATAAGGGATTAAAAGATATTAACTTGATCTACATCAAGTTTGTTCTTTTTACGCAGAAAAATAGAACAGTTAGTATTTTTAACTTAATGCCAACTGTTCTATTTTTTATTTTAAGATTATCTGCTATATCAGCAACAAACCATCTAAATCTAAAATCTCAATCTTTCTGTTTCTTTTTTGCTTTATATAACCTGCATCTTCAAAATCAGCCAACGTTCTACTGATCGTTTCTGGTGTCGTTCCTAAATAAGAGGCTAAATCCTTTTTACTCATCGGTAATTCAATTTCTATTGGACTAACTCCGCCATCTGTACACTCTCCAAGAAACAACGCTAATCTAGCCTCCACTTTCTCGGTGACAAATCTAGTTGTTTGTTTTTCTGATATTTCCAGTCGGTTAGAAAACTCAGCTAAGATCTTCAAAGATATCGTAGGGTACTTTAATAAAAATTCTTGTAAGTCATTTTTACTAATCATACATACATCGGTATCAATCATTGCTTCTGCATACGCTTCATGGATTGATTCACGAAACAGAGCTAATTCTCCTGTAAAATCTCCTGGATTTAAAATTCTCAATAATTGCTCTTTTCCAGACTCAGATAAACGGTAGATTCTAATTTTACCCTTACTTACAACATATAAGACATTAGATGTATCTCCTTCTCGATAAAGCACTTCACCTTTTTTATATGAAATGGACTTCATGACTTTCATTATTTCTTCCATCTGCGCTGCTTCAAGATGATTAAAGATTGGTACAACACAGATACATGAATTCTTTGAATTTGGCTCATGTCTGTGATGATGAATGTGTGAGGAAGTATTATGAGAATTTTTCCTGATATCTTGTTTGGAATCCTTCTTCGACATTCAGATACTCCTTTCATAACATATTTTGGGACTTGTTTATTTATTTCCAAGTATTCATGAGTCTAGTAAATGCAAGTGAATTCATGTGGAATTCTTATTAGATTATCGCCTTAGCCTAGACTTTCCATTGTGTTTTTTAGATGGCCTATTTCTTGCTTAAGTCCTCGGATGGCGGTCATTATTTCTTCTTTTGTTTTTCCTTTGAGATACTCTTCATAATAACTTTCCGGACTAATCATCATATTAGACCGCCTCCTTTATTCGTTAGATATTTTTATTTCATCTCCATCAGGTAAAATAAATGCCTGCACAAACTTGACACCTAGCACATCAGCGATGGCTTTCAACTCATCCAAGGTTACCGTTTCCCGCTTTAATTTCTTATTGAAATTCTGTGGAGTCTGTCCAATACGTCTAGCGAGTTCGGAAACGCTTATATTCATTTGCTCACACAGTTCTTTAATCATTTCTGCCGTAGTCATACAGCACCTCCAAGGTAACGCTAAGAATATTATAAACCATTTGGTCGATGAATACAATAGATTCAGCAATATTGTCATGGTTGTATAACCCAAAGAAAACCCACAACTCTACTCTAGAGTCGTGGGCTATTGGAGTACATTTTTCATACTTTAATTTCAATGCCAGATTTAAAGCATATTACAAAGTGGTCATCATACACCGTAACATTTTGGATGATCTTCCTTACAAGTGTATCATCATATAATAAAGTCCGATATTTGTTGGTGCGGATAAATTCTATCAGTTCGTTGATCCGCTCATTCTCACCACTTAAGGATGCATCTTCCACAAGAAGGGTCTGACGCTTTTCACGTAACTCTTCAATCTCATCTGCAAGGGATTCAAAATCTTTTCCCTTATTAGCAAGGCTGATTAGTTCCTTCTGCTTTTCTTCAAGCAAGGTGTTAATCTCTAAAATCTTATATTCCGTGGTATCACCGATTATCGCATGTATATTCTCTTCCAGTATTCTTATCATGTTGTCACCACCGGCAAGCAATCTGTTAATGGCAGTCATTACTGCATCATATAATTCAGCTTCTTTTACCGTTCGGTTCTTACACACCTCAGGGCCTTGCTCAATTCTTGTAACGCATCGCCAAACAAATTCTTTTCTACCGTGAATATTCCAATAGACACGTCTGTAAATGTCCCCGCAATCTCCGCAGAAGGTTATGGTACTCAAAGCGTATTTACTGCTATAAATTCTTTTATTTTTGTCTGCACCTGTGTAAATATTACTTCTGCGATGTAGCTCTTCCTGAGCCTGTAAAAAAAGTTCCTTTGGTATGATAGCCTCATGGCTGTTTTCAACATAATACTGTGGGACATGGCCTTCATTCTTCACCCTTTTCTTTGTAAGAAAATCCACTGTGAAAGTCTTCTGCAAAAGGGCATCGCCGATGTATTTCTCGTTTAGAAGAATCTTCTTTATGGTTTCCGGTCTCCATCTTGGTTTACCTGCAGCTGTTAATATACCGTCTTTCTCTAGATCCCTGCCAATGCCTACTAGGCTTTTGCCCTCAAGGTACTCTCTGTAAATACGTTTAATGATTTCAGCCTCTTCTGGAACAATAATCAAGTTGCCTTCTTCATCTTTTGTGTATCCCATAAATCGATTGTGATTGACCTGCACCTTTCCTTGCTGGTAGCGATATTGAAGTCCGAGTTTAACGTTCTGCGAAAGGCTCTGGCTTTCTTGCTGTGCAAGAGAGGCCATAATGGTAAGTAGCACCTCGCCCTTGGCATCCATTGTGTTGATGTTCTCTTTTTCAAAATACACTGCTATGTTCTTTTCCTTGAGCTGTCTAATATACTTTAAGCAATCCAGCGTGTTGCGGGCAAATCGACTGATGGACTTTGTAATAACTAAATCGATGTTGCCCTCCATACACTCCTCAATCATACGGTTGAACTCTTCTCGTTTTTTAGTGTTAGTACCGGAAATGCCGTCATCTGCAAAGATGCCTGCAAACTCCCATTCAGTATTTTTCTTTATAAATTCCGTATAATGTGCAACCTGTACCTCATAGCTTAAATTCTGCTCTTCAGTTTCTGTAGAAACACGGCAATAGGCAGCGACACGCAGTTTCTTTATTTTTTCTTTTGCGGCTGTACTTCCAACTCTTTTTCGTGCCGGAATTACAGTTATATTTTTTCCTGCCATATTACACCTCGCTTTCTATGAGACTGTACAAATACTCCGCTCTGGTAACGGGATCAGCTGGAAGTTTACCTTCTGATTTTCTCATCTTGAATCGTTCTATAGGAGAGGGAGCAGTAAAAGCTGCAAGCTCTACAATCCTTCCTAAGTCCTTCGCACGTTTATTTCTAATCTCTTCAGCCTTATCAAATGTTTCTTTATCTATGATTGCTGGATATACGTCATTTCCGAGATAAAGGATATTTTTCAAAATACGCCCCATCACTGAATGCGTCTTTTCAATACCTGCCTGTTCACCAGCCACTGTAAGGGAAAGTCCTGAAATGTATTTTTCAAAGAACTCCTTTACTTGACCTGCTGCCTTCTCATCGACAGTTATGACTCCGTCTTTAACTGTATATCCGTATGGTACATATGCCATTTATCTCACCACCTTTTCTATAAGGGAAAGTCCACATTTCATTTTAAAGGTTAGTTCATCCCTTGAATTTACAATGATGTTTTCTACAAACTTTTCAAAAGCTTCATCTGTAAAATTGCCATCAAACTTATCTGCTGACACATAATCAAGAAGTGCCTTTACCTCGTCTGCCTGAGAAGAGCCACTTGTAAATGACATGACTAGGTTCGTCTTCTCAGCAGTAATATTTTTTATTTCTTTATCCAGAACATTTCGTTCCTTGTTAAAAAGAGCTGGTTCAAGAAACCCTTTAGTCATAAGACCAATCAGTGTATTGCGTTCTTCGGTTAATTGCTCCATGCGTTTATCTATAGCATCAATTCTTGCAAGATCGCATTCTTCATCAATCTTGTTTATAGAATCATAAAGTGGCTCCAGTATTAGCTTTTTGCTGAATGCGAGCTTATTCATCATGGTTGAGAATGTTACTTTTATCTCTCCATCACGCAAAAACAACATGGAGCAGCTGTCCTTGTCTTCAATATGTCCTTTGCAACTCCAAGCAATATAACTTCTGCCAACAGAGTAGTTTGTTCTTCTCTTGAATTTACTGCCGCACTCTCCACATAGGATTCTGCCACTTAGCACATACCTGTTTTGATAAGCTTTCTTGTTAGTAGTTTTGCTCATAGATTTTGCTCTTTGAGTTATCAGCTTTTGAGCCTTGGAAAATACTTCTCTGCTGATGATCGGTTCATGATGATCCTTGCAGTAAAACTGATCTTTCTCTCCATTGTTTATGTGTCGATTGAAGTTGCTATCCGTGTAGGTCTTTTGGAAAAGCACATCACCTTTGTATTTTTCGTTGCGGAGCATATCAATCACCGTACCCGAACTCCAATGATTGCCCCTTCTTGCAGGGATTTTGTCTCTATTTAGGCCTTTTGCGATAACACTTCCACCTTTCCCTGAAAGGCACTCTGCAAAAATACGTTTGATTATTTCAGCTTCTTCAGGAACAATAACCATCTCACCATTTATGTTTGCATAGCCATATGGCGGAGTGCCAATAATGTAACTGCCATTTTGAAATTTTTTACTGATTGACCATGTTGTGTTCTGTGAAATAGACGCGGACTCTTCAGCAGCAAAACCAGATAAAATAGAAAGCATTAATTCACTTTCCATATCACCTGTATTCAGATTTTCTTTCTCGAAATAAATATAAACACCGATATCCATTAGGTGCCTTACCAGTTCTAGGCAATCCGTGGTATTTCGTGCAAAACGACTGATGGATTTGGTGATAATAAAATCAATCCTATTACTTTCACAATCACGAATCATACGGAGAAGTTCAGGTCGTTTTTCCTTCTTGGTGCCTGATATGCCTTCGTCATAATAAAGTCCGGCAAACTCCCATTCTGGATTGGATTTAATATAGTTTTCATAGTGTTCCCGCTGAGCTTTAAGGCTTACCAGCTGGTCATCACTATCCGTTGAAACCCTTGCATAAGCGGCAACTCGAAGTTTGCTTTTTAATGACTGTGATTTGGGCAGTTCATCTATTTTCGTTATCTTTTTCATCATCTCACCTCACTTTCTGCTATTACATATATCACTCTAAAAGGCAATAATAGCAAGTGTTTCAGGGCATTATCTCGGCTAACTTCGGAGAGAATTTCTGGCGGTTTAATGCTGATATTTTGTGTAGTTCATCTTGCGTAATCTTGCCCTCTTTATAGAGCATGCCAACAATACTCTCAGCTATATAAAAGTCATATTCTTTCTGTAACTGTTCTTCTGACATCGGTTCTGTCTCACCCTTGATAGGAGAACCATCTTTCACTTCAATAATGTTCATAAAAAAACACCTCCTACCTGGTAGCCACGGCGGGAGGTTAAATCTGATGTTTTCTTTAATCTTTCTTATAAAAATCGCATTCATAGCCATCGGCATCAAGGAGCAGTCCCTTTGCCCAGGGAGGTACTCTGCCCATCTGCTTGCATACCATATCAAGTGACAGGCTTTGATCAGCCTCAATAATAACTTCATCGTGTACATGAGCCACAATGCTGCAAGTGCTAAGTGTCTGCATGGCATACATTAAAATATCACGGGAGATTGCTTGAACAATGTTTTCTACAAACTTGGGTCCATAACTTTCAAGCCGCTCCCATTTTTTTGTAGCACCAACTCCCTCATAAGTAACTGATTCACCTCCGAAGATATTTTCTCCAATACGAGGCTTTACATAGGCAAGCTTTCTGCCAGAAGGAAGAACAATAAACAGCATTCCACTCATGTAATGAAACTTGATATTTTGAACTTCTTGAGACTTTTTTTCCTTAATGCATTTCTTAACTTCTCTATCCACATCCCACCAGAATTTTACGATGTATGGATTGGCCTGCCTCCAGGCATTAACAAGGGGTTTTAGTTCTTCTTCTAAAATTCCCATCTCTAAGGCTCCCATAGCCTTTAAAGCACCCACTGATCCACCATAACCAAGTGCCAATTCTGCAATTTTACCTTTCTGCCTTAAATGAGCATTTACACCATGCTTTTCAACAGGGACTCTAAACATCTGTGATGCCGATGCACAATATATATCACCGCCATTTGCGAAAACTTCATTTCGCCACTGTTCACCCGCAAGCCAAGACAGCACACGAGCTTCAATAGCAGAAAAATCGGCAACAATAAACTTATTGTCTTCTTTTGGTACAAAGGCTGTGCGGATAAGTTGTGAGAGCGTGTCAGGTATATCCTCGTAGAGCATTTCAAGGGTTTCATGATCACCGCTCTTTACTATGCCTCGTGCCTCTTTTAAATCCGGCATATGGTTCTGAGGTAGATTTTGTAACTGCACAAGCCTTCCTGCAAAGCGACCGGTTCTGTTTGCACCATAAAATTGGAACATTCCTCTGGCACGTAAATCTGCACAAACAGCATTCTCCATTGCCGTATATTTCTTAACGGACGATTTTGCAAGCTGCTGACGGAGTTTAAGAACTTCAGACAAGTCATCCGGTGCATCCTTTAATAGTTCTGCCACAGCCTTTTTGCCAAGAGTGTCTGTCTCAAGACCATTTTCAGCGAGCCAACCTTTCATCTGCTGTACCGAGTTTGGGTTATCAAGTTCTGTTATTTCCTGCATCTGATTCATCAACTTAGTATGAGAAATCTCATCTGTAGCAATCGCCTGTTTTACAAAATCCATGTCTACCTTAATGCCGCGGTCATTGATTTCTTGGTCGAGAAGATATTCATCCCATATTTCATCTGGCACAGGAAACTTTATAAGTCTTTGCTGAATTAACATTTCTGTTTCAACATCACGCTTGTTATAGGCTACAAACTTCTGCCACTTTTCCATTTCATCACTTGGTAGATTACGAGTTCTACCGCCATTCGTTTTAGTAGGATTACAAGGTACAGAAAAATATCTGATAAGGTCTTTCCCTTCCGTAAGTTTTTGCTTTTCAAGCCCAAGAACGGCTCCCACACCTTCCAAAGAAAGGGGAAGTCCCATATAGGCTGACCACACCATTGAACATTTCCAAGATGAAGGGTTTAGATAAGATCCAAAAGGATATCCAAGGTAACGAGAAAGGCATACACGTTCAAACTGAGCGTTAAATGCCCACTTAGTGACATCTTCATCAGTTAAGGCATCCAGTATATCGCTAGGTATCTTTTCACCGGCCATTAAATCAATCACCTTAACTTCGCCACCATCAACAGAATAGCCAAACAAAATTATTTCAAAATCATCTGCCTCCACATAGCGATAAACTCCGCTCTTTTGTAAATTGATAGATGAGTAGGTTTCGATATCGATTTCAAGATTCTTCATTTCCTACCTCCATATCTAAAAAATAGGTGGCAGAGGAAGTACCTCCACCACCATCAATCGATCCTTTCTTTTAGGCAAGGAAGTCATCATCTGCAAGCGTTGAAAAATCATCTGCTGCAGACGTCTTTCCACCAAGTGGCTCTCCATCCTTAATTTTTTGAATATTACCCAAACCACAAGCAACACCCTTATTACCGTTTGAGTTGAAAGCGTAGAAGTTAAGTGAAACTCTACCATAGCAACCGCTGTACACTTCGCTGCGATCCATGATTGGCTTAACACTTTTATCTACAATCTGTGGAGCAGTTTTGCTATTGGCATTGATAAAATAATGCCCCTTATAAGCCTCGTCATCACGCTCTACATCTCCGTCACGCAGTGGCAGCTTAATTGCCGCTTTGTTCGGTTTCTTTCCACCAAATTTAGCGATGCCTTCATCAATGGCTGCATCCACTGCAGCATTTATAGCATTAATGGTTTCTGTATCGTCTTTGGGAATAAGCACAGATACGCTGTATTTTTCTGCGCCACCGTTGATGGATACTGGCTCCCATCCGTGAAAGTAAGAAAGCCTTGTGTTTACACCTGTAATAACTTTAGTTCTGTTTTCGATTTTACTCATAATATTAACCCTCCATAATTTCGTTAAATTCGTTTTTTGCATCAGCTACGTTCATCGCCGGTCTTTTATCCGAATTGGGGACAAGAGTCGGCTTGCCCGGTGGTTTATAAATGAGGTTTCCTAGAATTTCCTCAAATTTGGTTTTACCCATCAATTTTTGCATCTCTGTCATAGGGATGAGGCTCTTACGATAAATGTCCTTGTATCCGCTGATGACAGCTTTTTCTGCTACTGCATTTTCATCTTTATACTTTCGAACAGATCGACCTTCCACAACCTTAAAACCATGCCACTCTTTACCGTGATTGACTGCAGCGTCTGTCGCATAAGCAGTTATCTCATTCGCCCATTTGGTAAGGTCGGGAAGAATGGTTAGAACTTCTTCTATCTCACTATCTGTAAGTAACGGTGGCATCTTAAACTCCATCTGTGCTAGTTTCAGATTTTCATCAGCTCTAGCACGACATCTGCTGGATGCTCTGCAGAAAGTACACCACGGACCAGGCATATATTCACCTTCACCTTGATAGGCTTTTGCGGCTTTTGGTTTTAGTTCCTCTTCTGCCCAGGCTTTAAGCTCTTCTACCGGAACAGTCCATGTGCTGACATTTTCTCTTCGTGGTTGAAAAATGGTCATTGATATTTCTTTGATGTCGTATAGGCTGTCATAAATCTCTAAAGCGCCTAATGCATACAGTTTCATCTGTGGATTGTCCTCTGCATCCACTAGCACGCCCATACCATATTTGAAATCTACGATGTGAAGTCTATCATCTGAGATGATCACACAATCTCCTGTCCCAAAACCATCTGGAACATAACAAGAGAAGTCAAGACGTTGTTCAATAAGAACGATAGGATCTGTACAGGACTTTCTTGCAAGTTCTACCTGCTCCATGATGAAGTCAACGTAGGCATCGGTGCATTCTTCCATTTCATCTGAATCATACTCTGATGTAGGCCTCTTACTTCTGATTCGAAGTGCCTTTTTTAGCTTGTGTTCAGAGAGGGCATGGGCTGCTGTACCTTCTTTTGCTGCTTCTCCATTTGTGTTTTCAAACTCAAGCTCCAGCCTTGCAGACGGTAAACAATGAAGCCATCTGTGTGATGAAGATGCAGATAATATTGCATGATTACCCATTGCCAAGAACCTCCGCATCTTTCAAGATGTCAGCATAATAAGCCTTATCAACAGCACTTAACTTGTCAGCACCATACTTCCCGATGATGCCCCGCACTTCAGCGGTAAAGCCAAGCTGACTTTTTTCGGCAAGTACCATTCTCACTTTTTCCAGCGAAATATCCGGCTCATTTGCTTTTTCTGTCTTTGTGTTAGGTGCTTCTTTTGGATCAGAATCGCTATCTGCCATTGCCTCACAAACCGCTTGTATGCTACCAGCAAGACTTCGCATATCATTTACCACATCAAGCAGTAACTTTATTTTGCTCAAGGTCATTTCCTCCTTTCGTCATCTCACAGATAGAGAGTTCCTCGATGCTGTCTCCGGGGATTACAATCGTTACACGCTGTTTTCCCCCAAGAAGGAATCGAAGGATGCGCTCCCTCACGGAAAAGTTACGGTAAGTAACAATTCCACCTGTCTGTGGTTTCTTTGAAACACTAATTTTTAGATTGTGCTTCATTTCCATCACCTCTTTCTGAAGGGCGCTTTTATTTGTTGCCCTCTACCTGGTAGCCTCAGGAGATACATAAATCTGACGGTTTAATAAAAAAATGCCCAAGGAAGTTTTAAACCTCCAAGGGCATCATACTTAGTTAGGGATTTTTAGTTTTTGACCGGCATAGATAATCGTTGATTTCAAATTATTGAGTTTAACAATCTCTGTGTTTTCTTTTAAGGGGAATGCCTCCACATGTAAAAAGGCCGGGCATATTACCCAAGCCTCTCTTCACACTATTTTCGCTTCTTATTTCCTACTGATTTCTGTTGTACTATTTCTTCTTCAGGGGTAATGACTGATATCGTCAAATGTCTGTACCCTTCTTCCACTAAAACCTTTTCTCCTATCCTAAAGCCTAACTTCCCCAACCATTTGCCATGCAGTCTTATGGAGGGGGCTTCCTGATAAAGATAAGTAGATTGACCCGTTATCGATAAAATCCTAGACTCTTTTTCCTCTTTTCGATTCATAATACAAAACTCCTTTCAAAGATATTTTTGAAAGGAAATAAATAAGGCGCACTGCAGAATTGATTATAACCCTACACTGCGCCTTTTGTATCATTATCATTGTGTGTAATAACATAATAAAGTATAATACATACATGGTCGCTGTGACAGCATTATGCTGTCTGTGTTAGGTAGCTTGATTACTCAAGTTTTGCAGTTAAAAAATAGCCTTTGACCCTTGGTGTCATTGACTTGGTACCGATTATTATGCC
>NZ_BAAADA010000165.1:0-5439 GCF_039522005.1 Alkalibacterium indicireducens | reverse complement strand
GTCATCCCTTGCGCCAGCAATTGACTTTTTTGGAAATTTTAACGAAAACTACTTGTGATGAAAGTAACAATGTATGAAAATCATTTATTCTAAGTTTTATGCAACACTAGTGCAATTCAGTATTAAATGACCTATCGAATACTGTTATCTGGTTACTATCCTGATCAGTTGACTTGTCTATAATGCTGTATGTCGTCGTCATTGTCCCCATCTTGTCAGAGAAAAAGTAGGAGTAGTTTACATATGAACTGATCACTAACAAACTGATAATTAATAGTTTTCCAGCAGGTTTAAAAGACCTGTTCTCAGTCTTGATCTTTTTGAAAGCATATATACTGATAATTAAACTGAATAGTGGGTGTATCAAAAGATAGAACAGCAGTACATCAGAAAGAGCATTGTCATAACGGAGAAACAAAAATATGTAACCGAAAGCTATAATCAGATTAAACAATATCCATAGAGTATATCTTAACTCGGTTTTCATTGAACACCTTCTTTTTAGAATTTACAAACATTGTCGGTTATTTTCCGATGACTTGATAATAATCTTTTTCCCATTATAAAGCTATACCAATGACTAATATTTATTGTCTGCTTCTTGGAAAAGTTCTGATAGAAGAGATCCCTCAAGTGTTATACTTAAAAATAGCACTAAACTATTATAAATTGAAAAACGAGTCTCAGGGGGAACTATGGGTTATTTATCCTTAGCAATCATATGTAGTGCAGCTATTGCACTTATATTCAAATACACTGAAAATACGTTAACGAACAGATATGTCATTACAAGTGCCAATTATTTTTTTGCCAGTGTCACGAGTCTGGTCATGATCATGTACCAGAGACTCTTATCTGGTGTGAACAGGGAAGGGGCTTTTATTGACGAGGTGTCCATACTGTCAGGCAATGAGTCGAATCTTTTTTCTCCTTATGCAAGTGTAATATGGGGGATACTTGTAGGGAGTATAGCCGGGCTATTCTTTTTCTTGTCCTTTGTCTACTATCAGAAGAGCGTAAAGGACAATGGGGTGGGGATATCCGGTACGATAGCAAAGCTGGGCATACTGATTCCTATGATCTTTTCTATTCTCATCTGGAGGGAATATCCTACAGCGGTTCAGTGGATCGGGATTCTGATATCACTCGTCGCAATCGTTGTGGTCAATTTATCTAAGCGTTCCATCAAGACACTTGATTTTAAGCCGGCTTTACTGCTTCTATTCTTATTTGGAGGTATGGCAGAATTCTTCAATAAAATCTATCAACAGTATGCTTTAAATGAGTATAAGGATATATTTCTCTTTGCTGTATTTTTCGTCGCTTTTATCATCAGTGTGACTTATATCCTACATATTAAGGGGAAAGCGACATATAAGGACATTCTGATTGGTTTTGCGGTCGGCATTCCTAATTTGTTTTCTTCCTACTTCTTGATCATGTCTCTGGGAACTGTGAAAACTTCAGTGGCCTTTCCAATGTACAGTGCGGGAAGCATTGTCCTGATCAATTTGGGTGGCTTACTTATATATAAAGAAAAGATTGCAGCCAAGAATCAGCTGGCGATTGCCATGACCATCATCGCGCTTATACTAATTAATACATGAAAAAGGAGAGAGTCCATCGGATAAGATAAAATCTTTAAGAAGAATCTTCAAAAACCCCTCGAGCAGACTTGACCATAAAGTCGTCTGCTCGAGGGGTTCTATTTATCTGAGATGTTATTTAATAGCTTTGTAATCCAAATCAAGCGCACGTTTGACTGCTGGTCTTTCGCCAATACGATCTGCCCATTCTTTCAAGTGAGTGTAGTCATCTGCTTTCAGGAATTCTGCTGCATTACCGTACAGTTTGCCCTGGATCAGACGGCCGTACCAAGGCCAGATTGCCATATCTGCAATGGAATAGGTGTCCCCATTGATGTAATCCTTATCAGCCAAATGTCTGTCGAGCAAGTCAAGCTGACGTTTCGTTTCCATCGTAAAGCGATTGATCGGGTACTCCTGTTTAGTTGGCGCGTAGTGATAGAAATGTCCGAATCCACCGCCGACATAAGGGGCTGCTCCTGTCTGCCAAAACAGCCAGTTCATCAGTTCTGTTTTTTCGGCTAGATCATCCGGCATAAACTGTCCGTATTTTTCCGCAAGATATAATAGGATATTGACAGACTCAAACACACGCAGGGGCTTATCCAAAGAGTAGTCCATCATGGCTGGTATTTTGGAATTGGGATTGATTGCGACAAAGTCACTTCCGAACTGATCACCTTCACCAATATTAATTAAGTATAGGTCATAATCGGCACATTGAGCACCGGCATCTTTCAGTTCTTCCAGCATGATCGCAACTTTCTGTCCGTTAGGTGTGCCCAATGAGTAAACTTGTAAGGGTGCCTCTCCGACGGGAAGTGTCTGTTCAAAGCGACTTCCTGCGACCGGCTGATTCCCGAACTGATTCTGTTCATCTTTATTCCATTCCCAAACTTTTGGAACATCGTATTCTGACATAGTATCCGCTCCTTACTCAATTTATATTAAGTATACTATTATTGCTGTATTAAACAAGAATATCACATAATAACAGGACACAAATTAGTGAGAAGTACCGCTTGACAGGACACTAAAAGGTGTCGTATAATTCGGATGATCATAAGACACTTTTTGGTGTCTCATTTAAGAAGGAGGATACTATGACAGATAAAATGAAAAGCAGGAATGTGTTTGAAGCTATTGCTGATCCGACTAGAAGAGAATTAATACACATACTGTCAGAATCCGAAGCTGTCCCTCTATATAAGCTGACAGTGCACTTTGATATGGGAAGAACAGCTGTCACAAAGCATCTGACCATTCTATGGGAGGCTGATCTAGTTAAAAAGTCTAAGGTGGGGCGAGAGACTCACTATCAACTTAATCCTATACCGTTGAAAGAAGTAAGTGATTGGGTTACTTATTATCAGAGCTTTTGGGAAAATCGTATGCAGGCATTACAAGAAGTACTTGAGGAGGAAAACAAATGAAACCTGATGTATCTGTCAAACAGCAATTCCCATTTTCAATTGATAAAGTATGGGCATCCTTAATTCGCTCAGAAACTCTAGAAAAATGGATATGGCCGAATGACTTTAAACCAGTGATTGGACATGATTTTCAGTTTCGAGGTGAACCTAATGAGTGGTGGGACGGCATTGTCAACTGTAAAGTGCTTGAGATCAGTGAACCTCATAAGTTATCTTACACCTGGCATAGCGCTGGAGAAGAAACTACAGTGGTGTGGACATTGGAAAAGGTGGAAGAGAATCAGACTTTGCTGACATTAAATCAAAGTGGATTCAGTGAGGAAACAAAAAATACAAAAGGTGCTATTGAAGGTGCAATTTATAGCTGGAAAGCATTCTGCATGAACTTGGACAACGTACTGAATGAAAGGTATGGAGAAGGCCATGGGTAAATTAGACGATGTCTAGAATGTTTTTAAAAAAAAGCCAATTAAATTTATAGAGTCATATAAAGCGAAAGAGCAGATTTATACTTTTGTGTTCGAAAAACCTGAAGATTTGAACTGGAAGGCAGGCCAGCATGGTCTTTATGATATTACGCATAAGAAGATAAAAAATAAGACCCGCCCATTTAGTATTCCTACTGCACCTCACGAAAATACTATTCATATCACTACTAGAATAGGGAAGGAGCTCAGTGAGTTCAAGCAGGCACTTCTTGAGCTGAAACCTGGTATGAGTATGCGTCTTACTGGACCGGTAGGGTCATTCTACCTGAAATAATCTGTTCCTAGTCTTCTAATAGCTGGTGGAATAGGGATTACTCCTTTCAGATCGATGCTGAAGCAGTTAGAAGTTGAACGACAGATATCAACACCTATCGAGCTATTGTATATAAGTCGATCGAAGAACTTTTTATTTAAAGATGACCTTGATCAACTTAAAAACCTTGATAATCTGACCGTAAGATTTATCGATTCAGATGAACGATTGATTAAGGAACTGGATAAATTTATTGACCAGTATAAAAATGAAGCAAACTATTTCATTACTGGACCTACTTCTTTTGTAAAAGACGTCTCTCTTCACCTAAAAGATAGTAAGATCAAGAAGAAGCAACTCAAAACAGATGATTTCTATGGCTACAAAAACTAATAGTAAAATTGCCAAATAATAGTGAAAATGGACCAATATCACACACGTTAGCCAGAGACAGGATAAATTACTAAGACCAGCTTATAATGTAAGTGATGTACATTTAAAGTAGTTAATTCTAGAGAAAAGAAGTATAATCCTAAAGAAAATAAAAGATTGAGAACAGGAGAATTTTTATAATCGGGCAGAATATAATGGAAGAATTTGAAAAACAGAAGACTTTTGACGGAGACAGAGTGAAGTTAAGACCGATCGGGCTGGATGATGTCGATGATCTTTATGAGTTCACTTCTGATGAAGAAGCAACGAGGTATCTCTACACCCCTCACAAAGATAAGGAACAGACCAGCCGCTTAGTGTCGACCTATTATCTTAAAGAGCCCGTCGGGAAGTATGCCATTGAGCATAAAGAATCGGGTAAAATGATCGGCACGATAGAGTTCAGAGTAGATGACTATACAATGAATGGCGAACTGGGGTACACGATGCATAGGAGCTTCTGGGGACAGGGCTATATGTCCGAGGCAATCAAGCTCATATTCGACTTTGCTTTTTCCACGCTAGGTCTAGCTCGAGTATTTGCTGAATATGATTATCGAAATGATAACTCTGGACGATTGCTTGATCGACTTGGAATGAAACGAGAAGGGCATTTGAGGCAGAATCATATTGTCAGAGGTGCGTTGACTGACAGTATACACTGTTCTATTCTTAAAGGAGAGTACGTGAGTAAAGCGGCAGAAAAGTGAATTTTTTAAATACAAAGAGGGCGAATCGTCGTCCTCTTTTTTGTTTGTGCGCCCGGCATGGGCGACAACTTGGTAGTGAAAGTCCACTACAGACTTGGCAGTAGGAACTGTTAGCGAAAGTCAAGGGTGTCCGCCGTGAGGCGGAATCTGAAGGAAGACGGACGCAAATGCTTGCACTGACGAACAGAAACTTCATACAAAGGCTGAATCAGGACGGATGAGCTTGCGAAACAAAGTGAAGTCCGATACTGCCCGAATCCTGTACAGTAAATGGAGCAGTGACATGAGCAGAAGGTTGTCGTTCTTACCCGGGGAGGTCTCGTCAGCGCTTAGTAGTAACAACGAATGGCGAGAAGTCAGCCAATGTTTTTGTGACGAGTAACCGCAGGAACAGAGGTCATAGTAGGGAAAATGTACCGAAGGACCGAACAGTATCAATACTTTGAAGATTGGAGGTTAGGCATTATTGTAGAAAAGCAAAATAATCCAGCCAGTAAATGTCACTTTATTCCGGCAGTTTTTTTTAAGAAAATGGGT
>NZ_BAAADA010000164.1:0-2022 GCF_039522005.1 Alkalibacterium indicireducens | reverse complement strand
CTATCAGAAAACCGTTCAATAGTTAATATCAGGAAAAACTTTACATTACTTTCTACTTTACATTAAATTTAAAGACCGGTGTGATTAGTCACCCAAAAGAAGGAGATATTGTTTTAAATGAACAGTATGAGTCCTTAGCCAATCATTATGTAATGGCTGTCATGCCTGCTCAAGTACGCAAACCAAAACAGAAAGCAGCCGTAGAAGGTGCAGTAGGTAAAATAGCGATGGCAGTAATCGCGCCACTTAGAAATCAAATCTTCACGACCATGGGAGAATTAAAGGCTGCTATTCGCGAAAAGTTAGAAATCTATAACGCCAAACCTTTTCAAAAACGTGAAGGAAGCCGACGGCTCATATTCACAGAGACAGAACAGGAAAAACTCCGTCCGCTGCCTTCAATCCCTTATGAAATTGCTGAATGGGTTTACGGAAGAACTGTCAAACTCGATTGCCATATTACCTTTCAAAAAAACAACTACTCATGCCCCTACCAATATGTAAAAAAGAAAGTGGATTTAAAAGTAACGGATCATTTTCTTGAAATCTACTATCAAAATGAACGAATCGCCACTCACAAACGACTCCCTATCTATAAAGAATATACATTTTCAACCTTACCTGAACACTTACTAGATCAATTTAATCAACTCGAATGGAACGAACAGAGACTGCTAAATTGGGCACAAAAGATTGGCCCTTTTACCCATAAAGTAATTCAACGTATTTTTGAAAGATTACAACTTAAAGAACAAGGTTTTCAGTCTTGTTTGTCTGTTTTAAATCTATCAAAGAAGCACTCCAATGAAGCCTTGGAGAAAGCTTGCCAAATTGCTTTAGAACGTCTCCACTCGCCGAGATATCGTCAGTTAAAAACCATTTTAAACAACCCCAATAATAAAGACATTTTAGAAGACGCAGAAAGTTCTCAAAATGAATCCTTGGGATTCGTGAGAGGCCCAGAATATTATGGAGGAGATACTAATGATTGATAATGAAACAGTACGTAAATTACGACAGTTAGACTTAAGCGAATTTGTAGACACATTAGAAATGCAAGAAATGGATAGAGACACCAGACACTTATCTTTTGATGAACGCCTACAGTTATCTATCGATTACCTTTACCAAGAAAAATATAATAAACGGGTTAGTCGATTAATTAAACGTTCTAAGTTTCGAATACAAGACGCAAATATTGCTTCAATCCACTATGAGAAGCGTGAAATTGATCGCCAAACCCTTCAAGAACTGGCAACCTGCAATTACTCAATCATCGACAAAATATTATTTTCCAAGGGTTCACAGGTTCAGGAAAAACATACTTAGCTTGTGCTTTAGGTAAAGAAGCCTGTAAACAAGAAATTCGAACACGTTATATTCGCCTGCCTGATTTATTAATAGAACGAGATGAAGCGACTCTCAAGCCAAAAGGTGTAACGAATCTTATCAAGAAGTTCTCCAATTATGGGTTACTTATTATAGACGAATGGTTATTGGATGACTTGTTGGAAGAAGACTTAAAGTTTCTCTTTGAGATCATCGAACGTCGATACGATTCCGGATCCACCATCTACTGTACACAATTTAGAAAAGTAGACTGGCATCAAAGATTAGGTGGCGGTGTCCATGCGGACGCAATTATGGATCGAATTGTTCATAATGCGATTTGGTATGACACTGGTCAACTAAATATGCGCGAGCACCAAGCGATTAATTAAAAACTGTATAAAATAGTCATGCTGACATTGGCATGGCTATTTTACTGGACTCGAAGCGCGTACTAGTGGACTCCAATTGGATATCGCAAGACTCAATGTGGTGAATAGGTGGACCTGAAGGCGCGTAATAATCACTCATGGATAAAAGCCCATCGTAACGCTTATGACTATTTTGAAGGAACGACTGAAGTTCTCGTACCTGATAATTTGTAATGTAAATCTTCACATTATAAATTTAATGTAAAGTAGAAAGTAATGTAAAGTTTTTCCTGATATTAACTATTGAACGGTTTTCTGATAG
>NZ_BAAADA010000163.1:0-25476 GCF_039522005.1 Alkalibacterium indicireducens | reverse complement strand
GATAATTATTTATAAGAAGTTTCAATAACCGCAAGGGTTAAACCTGGATATTCAACTGCAAAACTTGAGTTATCAACTAATGGTTGGAATCTCACTTGATTATTACTTTTGTCTAAGACTCTTACATACATTGATATACACATATTTTCTCAATTATAAGCTTTCTTAATGATGTCAGCTCTATTAATTTAGCTCCTGAATGATTCTTTGTATATTCACCATGTCAAATGAAGAAAGAATTTCTGAAAGTATATATATCCTGGCATCATCATAATTCGCCTGGTCTTTCGGTTCTTCATTGGTCAGTATGAGATCATAGATTTTTGTAGGGTCATAGTGCTCTACCCGGACCCCTTTGATCGGCTTTAATTTCAGTATGAGCAACTCTCCAAGAGTCTCTTTATACAAGCCGTCCATTTTCAGATCAATTCCCACCTGTATGACACTGGCCATTTTAAAGGTGATGAGAACAAGAAGACTGATGTATTTCAGCAGCTCCATCTTCAAAAGACTGTTATTCTCGCCCATCTTATCTGCGAGGGTTTTGGTACTGGTTTTCAAAAGTTTGCGTGCGAACGATACAACATTCGTTCCTACGATTTGCTTTTCCTTCGATATAATTCCTTCATATTCGTAGATTTCAATATCACCCTGGAAAAAGTATAGCCGGGTATGGATATGAGTGAGATGGTAGGACATGTCCCGTTCAAGCATATAAGGTAATCTGCGGTACTTAAAATGATTGATGATCGTTTCCGCTATCAGTGTGTCCATTGAAGCGATAGGTGCATGGCGGTCCCGAAGCAATCTGTATTCGTGGAAATCCGGTTCTGTGAGAACAGGAAATGCCAGTAGAAAAGCATAATGAATCATGGACTCAACTTCATCTACTTCAATAGAATACCGGCTGAAATAGCGTAGAACAAAGACTTGGATTTTATGAAAAAAGGGATCTTTTCTGTACGCCTTCATCTGTGTTCTCAGACGTTTGGCCTGCTTGTCTATGATTGATACACGTGCATTGCTGATAATCAGCCAAATTGTCAGACGCTCTCTGTTTTCAGGAGTAATCGTTACATTCAGGAACTTTTCCATTGCGTCGATCATCTGCCTCAGCCGGTCATTAGGATGTTCAGTAAGAAAAGTTGCTTTGTCTTCTATATAGCAATAGAACTGAAAATAGAAATACCGGATTTGAAGCTCTTCACCCTGCATCTGTCCGTTACGTATTTTAATGCCGAACTCTTTAAGATGGCTGTTCAGTTCTTTAATTTTTCGGAATAATGAACTCTCGCTGATTGCCAGTTTCTGCGTCAGCTGTGTAATCGAGAACTCCTGATGCTTGAAAAGAAAAGTGATGATTTGAAGCTTGATAGACTGATCGAGATAGAGTCGGTAAATCTGCTGGAGCGACAGATCATCACTCATGCTGAGCACAATCGTCTGTCCGTCATACTGAAGCTGGACCTTCTGATCAAAACCTTCAATTCTAACAGCAATGGATGACAAGTCGTTTTCAAGAGACGCCTTCGATACCCCCAAATGATTCAGCATCTTTCCATAAGACAACGTCCCGCCATTCAGCACGAGCTGATTGAAGATGGTGATTTCTCTTACTTCATTTTTCTCGAGAAAGTGTTCAATTTTCATCTTCGTCCGCCCCCTCATCCATCCAGGCTATCAGATTTGTGGTGGCAGTCACCTGAGAATAAGCTGGATTAAAGAAGTAATCGGTCTGCTGCAGATCCTCTAGGGTCTGCTTGGACTGAATAGCCAACGCCAGCACATTTATTTTTTCAAGTATATTGGCATCTGATATCATTTGAGCGCCCAGCAGCTCATGTGTTTTGGCATCATAGACCCATTTCAGAGTCACGGTATCAGAATCCGCCAGGCTGGTCAGACGTACCTCCTGTCTGTGAGACTCAACAGTCCGGTCAGTAAACAGACTCTCGGTTTCGGTCATACCTGTGCTGGCTATATACTTGCCGAAGACACGGGTACCAATCGTACGTAGCGAACCTTTAAAAGTTTGGGATGGCTCAATCAGATTGGCTGCTGCCACAATACCTGTCCGAACAGCATTATTGATCAATGGAACATAGACCCTGTCTTCTCCCGGTCCTGACAATTGAATGCAATCCCCCACGGCAAATACATCTTCGGCTGATGTTCTTAAATAGCGGTCGACAGCAATTGTCTGATCGGTATGCCGCTTGATGGTCTCATCCAAAAAAGGCAGATGCGGTCTGACATTCACTCCCATGATAACCGCATCACTGGTGACAGATCCTTCGCCAAGGCAGACAGTCACTTTCTGGTCTGATTCCATCTCTACGGAAGAGACCGTCTGTCTCATTCTCAGATCAACGCCCTTTTCAGTCATATTCTTCTCGATCGGCTTGATCATATCCTCGTCCAGATACTTGAATAGAACATAATCCATACTTTCTACCAGAGTCACTTGTTTCTCCATTGCGGTCAGTAGATCTGCAGCCTCTACCCCAACTTGCCCTCCACCGATAATCGTAATATGCTCACTTTCCTCAACTTTAATCAAAGCCGCCTGAGCCTCATCGTACCGCTTGTATTTTAGTACACTCTCCTGGGCACTGCCGATAATTTTCTCAGACAACTGTCTCGATCCCGCCGCTATAATCAGTTTGTCATAAGACAGCTGGTCTGATAAATCGTGCTGGTCATAAGTGATTATTTTTTGAGTCGTGTTTACCTTCTGTACAGTAGCATTTAGATGATACACGATTCCATGCTTATCCAGCTGGCCTTCTGTAACGAACCGGGCCTCATCCAAGTCAGTAATTTTCTTATCCCAATATAAATGAAGGCCGCTTGGTATGTATCCCAGGGTATCCTGCTTTTCAAGCAACAAAATTTCTGCATCCGGATGAATGTGACGTACTTCAAAAGCAGCAGCTACCCCAGCAAAAGATGCGCCTATAATGACTACTCTCATTTTTGTCCTCCTCATCAGTCATTTTTGAATCAGTATAACATAAAGAAATGAATTTAAGATGCGCCTCCTAACTTTATGCTTCATGCTTACTTAAGTATATATTTTGAGACTTTCTGTAATTCGTACTGGATTAAGGCTTTATCTGAAAGCGTTTGACCACAAATTGTGGTACACTATTTCTACAATCATTCATTTCTTTCATTACAGTTGAGCTGGAGGAATACTTATGCATAAAATTGTCAAAGCCAGAGACATACATATTGAAAATATTACTCAACTCGCTTTGCTACTATGGCCCCGCGAAAATTACGACGAACTTCAGCGGGAAATAACGAGGTATCAGGAGGATAGTACGGCTGAGCTGTTTGTCTGTGAAACTGATGACCAGGTCGTGGGCTTTGCACATGTCCAGCTGAGATTCGATTACGTAGAAGGGACGAGAACCACTCCAGTAGGTTATCTTGAAGGCATATATGTCAAGGAGGCTTACAGAAAAAGAGGCATTGCCAGAAAGCTGGTTGAGGTCTGCGAAGACTGGTACCGTTTTATGAACGCAACCGAATTTGCCAGTGACGTGGAGCTCCACAACACTACCAGTGCAGCCTTCCATGAGAAAATCGGCTTCAAGGAAGCCAACCGGATCATCTGCTACACTAAGACTATTTAAAGTGAATAATCATCTGAAAATGGCGGAATATCCGTCATTTTTTTCGCTTAAATTTCCTAATTTATAACTGTTTTTTGAGTACTGACTGGTACTATTTCTATGGTTTAGATTTATAATAAAGGTGAAAAATAAGGTCGTGCTCTCATGTGCCTACTGTTCGCTTATAACACTTAAACGTCTTTGGTGCATGAGGAAAGACGTGAGTGAAATGAGCACAAAAAGCATGCGATCACTAATCGTAAAAGTCGCTTGTCTGTTTTTAGGGGTAATCATCAGTTTGACCTTTGCTGTTCCAGTATCAGCCGCTCCAGCACAGACAGTGACCAGAGGATCCACCACAGAGAAAGTCGTTGCGCTGACTTTTGATGACGGGTCTGATGGGACAAGTATCAATCGGATTTTACAGACTCTACCTCATTCGTGTGGGGCAAGTCCTGACAATCAGATAACTTCAGTTTATTTTTCCAGAAGCAGACTAGTTGCACGCATTTTAACAATAAAAAGGAAACGACCTTCTACAAGACAATGTCGCAGAAGGTTCGTTTCCTTTTTTATCTTCTTATCCCTTCCAGGAAGGTTCAGTTTATCGTTACTCAACTATTATGTGTTACAAATGACATAACTGTTCCAAGATGATCCAGAAGGTTAGTATTTACTCGTTTATCCGCATAAGATGGCAGTTTATCCAGATGTTCCCTCGCCAGATCATACCATCGCTTGGCTTCAGTCCGGTCATTGTCTACAAAATAAGCAATCACACAGTTTACACGACAGACATCTGCCTGTTTCATTTTCAAGTGACTCTTCAGAAGCTTATCAGAAAGAATTCGCTCAATAAGCTCCGGCGTACCTGAATCTTCAATCAGCAGACAGTACACATACTCTCGCAGGATCTCGATGCGGTAAGCCGGAATGATTTCACTTCTCTGGTCATACAAATCACTCAGGCTACTTTCAGCTTGCTTGAAATTTTTCTGCTCAAGGCTGGCATTGATTTCAATCAGCTTATTATAGATATTGAACTGCTCCGTTACCGGTTCATTAGGATTGAACGTCATCTGATCTTCGGCTGCCTCAGAGTATGTCTTGTTATGACGGACAAAATCTCCATTCCATTTCAGCTGCTGAAAGAACTGATCCTGAGCCACTGAACTCCTGCCTAGTTTCCTCAGTATTTTTCCATCATTGAAGCTTAATGGAATGCCGTTCATAGCTGCAGACATCACACCGATGACAATAAAAATCATAATATACTCAGACGGGTATATTAAATAAAAAGTACCCGCAATCAGCGCGGTTATTCCATTTGCCAATACCCCGCCAAGCAAGTAGAAACGGTAAGGCCGTCTGTCATTATTCTCAGGCGGATGCATCAGACACTGACCCATCGTGCCGCTCATCGTAAATAAAATGGTCTTGAACTGACTGTCTTCCTTTATCAGCCCAAATCGACCGATTCTAAAAAGCATGAATGTGTACCCCGATAGTTTCCCGGCAAGCAGGTGACCCAATTCATGGATAATGACGTGCCCATAGACCAGCCCTCCGGCAATTACCATTACAATTCCGATACGTATAAGCAGACGTCCCACATCGAGATTTCCTTCAGCAGTCAAAGGCGTGCTTTCCATCCCAATCCGGTATCCGATAAAACCCACTCCACCTAGCACGATAATGTATACCAGTATGGCTTCCAGTTGCTTCAATCCTTGTTTTATTTGTGTCTTCATTAAATACTCCTTTTTAAATTTCTTCAAAATTTAGCTAAAAATTATGAATAGTCTTCTAATCTTATAACTGTTGAGTTACTGTTCATTTTCTTTTAAACTTAAAGGGTCTGTATCGAATGATTATAGTAAAAGGAATGGAAAATATGAGCAGATTTCAGGATATATTTCTAGATATCGAATCCGATATATTAAACCAGCAGTACAAACCTGGTGAACTTCTACCGAGCGAAAACCAGTTGTCAATAAAGTACAATGTTTCGCGTGAAACAATTAGAAAAGCCCTTAGCCTCTTGCTTGAAAGTGGTTACATACAGAAGAAACAAGGTAAGGGATCGATCGTGCTCGATGTCAAACGCTTCGATTTTCCGATATCCGGCCTGACCAGTTACAAAGAACTTCAGGATGCTCAGAACATGTCCAGCGAAACGATTCTCGTTGAAAACAAGAAGATGACTATTCCGGAGCACATTGCAAATTTTCTGAAGGTTTCTCATGACACTGAAGTGCATTGTGTCATACGTGCCAGAAAAGTCGATGGAGAAGTCGTCATTCTAGATAAGGATTACTTGTTCACATCAATCATCGAATCGATTCCGGATGATGAAGCTCGTCATTCACTTTATCACTACATTGAAAACAAATTAGGTCTTGTCATCGGTTTTGCTCGAAAAGAATTCATCGCTGAGCCGGCCACCCAGGAAGACCGTGAACTGATGACGCTTCATAATGATACGCATGTTGTCGTTACCCGTAGTGAAGTCCATCTGGAAGACGCTACATTGTTCCAGTATACTGAATCACGTCACCGACTGGACCGCTTCAGATTCGTCGAGTTTGCCAGAAGACGCGGGCCTGTTTCTTACGACTGATTAGTCTATTTAGAGCAACTATACTACATTTTATCCTTCAAATATAGTCCATATTCAACAGGTCACAAGCCTTACAGTTTGCCTGATAATAAAAAATGCGGAAGTCTTCTTTGATGAATAGAAGGCTTCCGCTTTTTTCAGTTAAAGGAATTACTTTTATTTAAGAAGAAAAGCAGCCGTTTCGTATGGCCCCAGTTTAAACTCTTTTTCCAGCTTTCTCTCACTGCCGTTTCCTATCAGGTACGACGCATCCATATTCAGCAGCTCATCCGGGATAGTGATCGTGTCGTCTTCTCCGTAAAAGTGGTTCAGCACCAGCAGCTTCTCGCCTTCGTATTCACGAACGTAAGCAAATATACTGGGGTGTTCCAGCTCCAACACGTCATAAGACCCTTCCTGAATGATCGGAATGTCCTTACGCAGACGGATTAACGTTTTGTAGTAGTCACGGATCGCCTGGCTGACATCAGTGTTTTCTGTATTGATATTTTTATAATTGTCAGCCACCTTCAGCCATGGTTCAGCGTCCGAAAAACCGGCGTTTTTTGAATCGTCCCACTGCATCGGTGTACGGGAATTGTCACGTGATTTCTCTTTGATGATGGCCATGGCTTCATCATGAGAAATCCCGTCTTCCCGCATCTTCTTGTATGCATTATGCGTTTCGATATCGACATACTCGTCCAAGTCCTCGTAGTTAGGATTGGTCATGCCGATCTCTTCACCCTGATAGATATACGGTGTCCCTCGAAGCAGATGAATAGTCTGTGCCAGCATCGTACTGGTTTCAACTGGATAATTCTCTACATCCCCAAAACGACTGTTGGCACGCGGCTGGTCGTGGTTGTTCCAAAACAGTGCATTCCAGCCTCCTCCTTCAACCATGCCTTCCTGCCATTCATGCAGGATCTTTTTCAGTTCAATAAAGTCAAAAGGCATTATTGACCATTTCTCACCGTCTTTATAATCGACTTTCAGATGGTGGAAACTGAAGATCATGGACAATTCATTACGCTCAGGATTTGAATATTTCACACCGTTTTCTACAGTGGTCGAACTCATTTCTCCAACAGTCACGATATCCTCATACCTGCCGAATGTTTCCTTGTTCAACTCCTGTATATAGTCATGGACGATCGGTGTATCTGTGTAATGGGACTTACCGACGCCGTCTTCAGCATCTTCAAGAATTTCATCTTTTCCAATTACATTAATGACATCGAAGCGGAGGCCTTTGACCCCTTTTTCCAGCCAGAAGTTGACGACTTTATATAATTCTTCTCTGACTTCAGGGTTACGCCAGTTCAGGTCAGCTTGGGTCACATCATACAGGTGAAGGTAGTACTTGTCTGTATCACCAAATTTGGACCAGGCTTTCCCTCCAAACTTGGACTCCCAGTTCGTCGGCAAGCTGCCGTCTTCCTGCAGTTCTCTTAAAATATAATAATCCTGATATTTCTTGTCTCCAGCTAACGCTTTCTGGAACCACTCATGCTCAGTTGACGTATGGTTCAATACCATATCGAGCATCAAGTCGATGCCGTACGAATTAGCTTCCGAAATCAATCCATCGAAGTCATCCCACGTCCCGAATATTGGGTCTATGGAAGTATAATCGGCCACGTCGTATCCATTGTCGTTTTGAGGAGATTTATAGAACGGGTTCAGCCAGAGCATGTCTATGCCCAGATCCGCTAGATAAGGCAGTTTCTCCTTTATTCCGTTCAGGTCTCCTATGCCGTTGCTGCTGGTATCTTTAAATGATTTAGGATACGCCTGGTAAATGACTTTATCATGAAATGTACTCATATCTTTCGTCCTTTCCAATTTTATTCTTAACATAGGAAAAAGGGCATTCCGTCAGATGTTCTTTTTCCAGTTTTATCGACCAGAATCAAAGAATATCAGGAAACACCCTTCCTCCATAGAGTAATGACACTTTAAGTTTATTCAATTATGTGAAGCGAAACAATCGATACGCCTCTTAGTTACCCAGTTTTGGAATTGGCAGATGATCATTTTCCCATTTAGTCAGGATATTGTTTTTCTCAAAAACAACAACTAGTACAATAGGAACTACGATAGCAATTGCCATAGCGATCAAGAAACCAATCCAATACTCAGGAATGATTGATAGGATTCCTGGAAGACCCCCAACACCAATGTTGAAAGATGCCACATTTAAGGCTACGGAAGTCATTCCCGCAAAAGCGGATCCGATCATGCCTGCAACGAATGGATACACGTATTTGATGTTGATACCGAACAGAGCCGGTTCTGTTACACCAAGATAAGCCGATATCATTGCTGGGATAGAGATCTGCTGTTCTTTCTCATTCCCACGGTGCAGCCAGATGATACCTAATACAGCTGAACCTTGAGCAATATTTGATAGAGCAATCATTGGCCATAGAATGGTCTGATCGAAATCTGCAACCAACTGAAGATCGATCGCATTAGTCATGTGGTGCAGTCCAGTAATTACGAGCGGTGCATACAATCCACCAAAGATAAATCCGAAGACCCAGTTGAATGTACCTGTCAGTCCCCATTGAACGACCTGAGATAGCCAGATGCCCAACTGCCATCCAATCGGTCCGACAACTGCATGAGCGACAAATACTGTTGGTATTAAAGCGAATAATGGAACAAAAATCATTGAGATGGCTTCAGGTATGAACTTTCTCAGCCATTTTTCAAGATAGGCGAGCAGGAACCCTGCCATCATGGCCGGAATAACTTGAGCCTGATACCCGATCATATCCAGCTGGAAGAATCCAAAGTCCCACTGGTTTACATCCCCTGCTAAAATATCCTGTACACCGAAAGCATTAAGCAGCTGTGGTGACACTAATGTGATACCTAAAACAATACCCAGAATCTGAGTCGTCCCCATCTTACGCGTCACACTCCATGTGATACCGACAGGCAGGAAGTGGAATATCGCTTCTCCCGGCAGCCATAGAAAGGCATTGACTCCGCTCCAGAACTGCGATGTTTCGACAATTGTCTGGCCACCAAGGGCACCGAATTCTACTGCTTCCAATACGTTTCTGAAACCTAAGATCAAACCACCGATAATAATTGCTGGAATTAATGGGGTGAAAATTTCTGCCAGTGCCGCCATCAGACGCTGCAGGCTGTTCATGTTCTGTTTCCCTGCACTTTTCACGTCATCTTTAGACACACCCTCAAGTCCCGAAATTGCTGAGAACTCGTTGTAAAAATCTGCTACTCTGTTCCCGATGATAACCTGGAACTGACCTGCCTGGGTGAATGTTCCTTTAACAGACGGGATATCTTCAATTCTATCCTTATCCGCTTCTGAGGGATCATCCAGTACAAATCGCATACGTGTAGCACAGTGCGTGACGGCATTGACGTTTTCTTTACCGCCTATTGCATCCAGCAACTCCTGTGCATCTTGTTTGAAATCTGCCACTTTTATTTCCTCCTTTATCTTAACTTGTATATACAAGTTGTTTGCATTTTTACTATACTTTACTGAATCAAAAAATGCAAGCGTTTCATTTTACTTTTTTTATTTTTTCATATCCCTCTCCTTTCTCTAATTTCAAGCTCATTCAATCCTTATAGATATTTTACCACTGAACCATTCGCCTCTAATAATAAAAGCCCTTACCCATTTTCATAAGCTAAAGAAAAAAACAGACCTGTCATTTGGCCTGTTTCTCTACGTTCATACATTCAATTTTCACTTTCAGTTCTGCCACAACCGTCTCATATCTCCTATCAGATAAAGAGAGCCGAATACAATCACTTTGCGGTTGAGGTAGGACTGACTTTTCAACTCAACAATCAGCTCGTCTACAGATTTAAAAGCTTGAGCATCCTGTCCCTTATCTTTCAGCCATTCAGCTGTAGTTTCTGCATCAAATCCTCTATAAGGATCCGGAGAAACGGTCAGGACATTTTCTGCATAGGGCAGCATCTGTTCGATCATTTTCTTGTAAGCCTTGTCCTTCATCATACCTACCACAAAAGTCAGTGGTTCATCCGGAAAAAGGTAACCGATGTTTTCTCTTAATGCAGCTACTCCCTCTGGATTATGAGCACCGTCGATCAGGATAGTCGGGTGTTCGCTGATTTTTTCCATGCGTCCGGGCCAGGCAGCCAGCTCCAGCCCTCTTCTAATATCCTCAGAGGTAATAGCAAATCCTCTCTGTTCAAGTATCTGAGCGGCTTCGACAGTCAATACTGCATTTGTAATCTGATGTCTCCCTAATAAATGGATTACAAGCCCATCCATCTCTTTATACGAGAACGAGCTGTAGGTGTCGGTCATATTGACAGAGGATATATGATTTGGAGTGACTCTGATCATATCAGCCTGCACATTATCTGCTTTCCTGCTGATGACTGCATCCACTTCTTCAGACATTTCCGGGAAGATGACCAAACCGTTCGCTTTAATGATTCCGGCTTTTTCTGCTGCAATCTGTTCGATCGTGTCTCCAAGAACTTTCATATGATCATACCCGATCGATGTGATAATAGAAGCTTCTGATGAGCTGACCACATTCGTTGCATCCAGTCTTCCTCCGATTCCGGTTTCCAGAATGACCAGCTCACACCCACAGACTGAAAAATGCAGCAGAGCTACCGCCGTCAGAATTTCAAACGAATAAAGACGTTCTCCCGTTTCTTCCTCCACTTGTTCAACAAAAGGAGCTACTGTTTCGGTGGCTTCAATAAATACGTTGTCAGTGATCATCTGACCTGAGACTTTTATACGTTCATTGATAGATTCCAGATGAGGAGAGGTATAGACGCCTGCCTTGATCCCCGCTTGATTGAGTATCGATGACAAAAAGGCACTGACCGATCCTTTTCCGTTTGTGCCGGCGATATGAACGACTCGCAGGCTGTCTTGCGGATCGCCCAATTTACTCATCAACAGACGCATTCTATTAAGATTTTCTTTCTGACCTGTTCCCCTATTCGTATTGACCAGCTCGATCACTTCAGTCATATTCATTCTTATTGTCCTCCTGTTTATTAATTCTGTCTTTTTATTGAGAGCGTAAGTTTGCCAGTTGCAATTCTGGCAACAATCCCCTATACTTACAGTAAGATTTCAACCCAACCTCATGCTTATCACTCAACTCTCACCGTTTATAAGCACTCTCACGTGCTGGTCTCACAACCATTTCTGACCCGACTAAACTTGCCTTCACCATTTTATTCTTTTCACCCATCAATTTCAATCTAACCAATACAGTCTTTTCTTAACCCATGGTTTACTTCATATGTATCTCTTATTTCATGTCTGATTTCCCACTACTTTTCTTTACCCTCTTTCTAAACTTGAACCTCCAGCAAGGATTTAATTATCTCAATTATTTAATCCCCACACCCACCAGACTCATTAACAGATTCCCGTATTCTATTTTACCTTGGCTGAAGTCAGAGACTCTTTTCCTTGCTCTAATGCCCTAACTTACGACATAGTGAAGAACGAGCCTGCGTTTGGGACCGCAGGCTCGTTTGTTTTGTCTATTAAATTTTAAACTGATTGTCCTTTGAAGGTTCGACCACTAAGTAACGGTGCGGCTCTTTCCCTTCAGAATGCGTCTGTACACCTTTATGCTGGTTGAGGTAACGGTGAATCTGTTTTCTCTCATGTGCCGGCATAGGCTCCAGAATGACTGGACGTTTTGTCTTCTTGACTTTTTCAGCTGTACGGTAAGCCAGCTGTTCGACAGTTTTCTGACGACGGTCACGATAGTTCTCAGCATCGACTTTAGCAAACAGTTTATTGTCTGCTTCCAGATGAAGCTGAACTTGCGCAAGTGTCTGTAAGCTGTTGAGCACTTTTCCGTGTCGCCCGATGATCAGACCGGCATCTTCTGTGTCAATGATGTACTGAACGCGACGATCTGTTCTGTTGATGGTAACAGACACATCATCAACACCCATCTTATCTGCGATACGTTTGATATAGTCAGCCACATTTTGAATAGCTGCCTCGTCTTTTTCATTCAGTTCGATGATTTTCTTTTCTTCCGGCTCAGGTTTTTTCGTTGTGCCTTCTACTTTTTCTTCATCATCTGCACGTACAGGACGAGTCTTACCGGTTTCTTCAACACCTTCTTCGACCGGATCAGTCGACTCCTCTAGTGAACTGACCTTATCATCTGGTTCAGCTGCTTCTTTGATTTCTGGCTCGATCGTAGATGGCTCTTTTTCTCCAAGCAGGATTTCTTTAGAGACGAGATCTTCCACCGGATTCTTTGCATTTTTTCTTTTGACAACGACCACTGCATCTTTCTGTCCAATACCCAAGAAGCCTTTTTTTGATTCCTGTGAAATAGTAATATCCGCATTATCTCGCTTGATGCCTAATGCTTTAAGTCCTTTGTCAATCGCTTCTTCAGTGGTTGGCGCCTGTGCTGTGTATTTATCCTTCATAAACGCTATCCTCCATTCACAATCTCTGTTTCTCCTTTATTTTAACAAATTCGAAACAATAAGTCAGAAGATTTTTATTTTTTCACATTACGTCCGTACTTCTGAGCCCTCTTGATTGCCCGTTTTCTCTGACGTTCCGCTTCTCTTTCCTGAGCCTCTTTGTCAGCCCGCTCTTTTCTGATCTTGAACGGATTCTGGAAGAGAAGTGTCTGTACTACTGAAAATCCATTAGATACAGTAAAGTATAATGCTAGAGCACTTGAAAGACGGAAGGTAATGAAGACGATGAATAATGGCATAACGTAAGTCATCACTTTATTTCCTTCAGTTGCACGTCCCATACTCATCAGTACAGAATGTCCAAGAGTAAATACCCCTGCCAGTATAGGTAAGATGAAATACGGATCGGGTTGACCTAAGTTGACCCACAAGAAGTCGCCTGTAGCCAGGATAGGTGTACGGTTAACTGCCTGATAAAGGGCAATGAATACTGGCATCTGTATCAGCATCGGCAGGCAGCCCATATACGGGTTTACTCCTGCTTCACTATAAAGGCGCTGCTGTTCTTCTTTAAGCTTTTCCTGTGTCTCAGCATCTCGAGCTGAATACTTTGACTTCAACTCTTCCATCTGAGGACTAATGTCATTCATCTGCTGCATATTTTTCTGCTGAAAATGCGTGAACGGGATCAGCATTGCACGAATGATGACTGTAACAATAATGATTCCTATTCCATAGTTTTCACCGAAGAGATTCGATACCCAGATAATCGCACGGGCGAAGTTATATATAATGACACCTTCCCAGATCCCCGTACTCTCTGCAGAAACTGGATCCGTTCCACAGGCAGATAAAAATACAACTAAAGCAAGCATACTGACTGCAAGGAGCAATCGCTTACGTTTTCTTAAAAAATTCAATCATGTTCCCTCTCTTCTTCTACTAATAACTAAAATCTTCTAATTACATCTATTTTGAAAGTCGAAGCATATCCGGTTCACTGCATAGTACTAAACAAATAAACCAGCTTTCTTCATAACATGCAGCAGACTTTTTTTCATCTCATTAAAAGACATCTGCTTTGTCGGCTGTCTTGCGATCACAACAAAGTCGACATCAGGTCTGATCAGGTCTTCATGATCCATTTCAATAAGCACGTGCCTGATTTTTCTTTTGATCTCATTTCTTTTGACCGCATTTCCAAGTTTCTTCCCTACGGAAAGCCCGACACGAAAATGAGACTGGTTTTCTTTGTTTAAAGAGTAAACAACAAACTGCCTGTTAGCCATGGATTCACCCTGATGAAAGACCTTTTGAAAATCTGCTTCCTTTTTTACTCGATAAGCTTTCTTCATTCCTGTCCCATCTTTCTAAGCTAAGCATTGATTAAATAGAAAAGCTTCACGTGCCGTTAAGCCTCGACAAGAAAATAGGAAATTTGCCCTGAATGAGCATCCTGCGCAATGGGTAAATTTATCTTTTTCTCGAGAGGCTGGCACGTTAAGCTAGACATCATTCGATTTGAAACAATTCGACATTAAATAAAAAAAGGCAACGTGCTCTCACTATAGCTATCAGTAAGAAGCTCCCGTCGCCTGTCGTCATTAAGCTGAAATTCTTTTTCTTCCCTTACGACGTCTGTTTTTTAATACTCTACGTCCGTTTTTTGTACTCATACGTTTACGGAATCCATGTACTTTTTGACGCTTACGTTTTTTGGGTTGATATGTTAGTCCTTGTGCCATTGAGAAACACCTCCTGAATCTTTCCTTTGTCCTCTGACTTATCAATAAGCATAAAGTTAGTGACTGCATTAATATCTAGACAGACTATGTTATTTTAGAAAACATCTGACCATTTGTCAAGTATTTCTGAGCAATTGCTGCTTTATATAAGATATAATAATCATTTTTTTCCACACATTTATGTCACACATTCAGATTTTTGCCAGCTAATTATACAGATTATTTGTCCACAGCCTCTTGATACCGTTCATCCACACAATAGTAACCCACATCACTTTCAACAGGTTTTCCACAGTTCCACAGTGTGTTTATAAGAGTCATACACAGTCAGATACAACTTGTGTATAACTCTTATTTAAGCTGGTATATCAGTCTTGATTATGTAATAGTTATCCACATTTCCTGTAAAAAGTATAGCTTTATTTTCAGTTATTCACAGTCGGATCAAGTCTGTGGATATCTTTTTGTACATCCTGGGGAAAGATTATCAACAAATAAAACCTGCTGTGGAAAACTTAAATCATACGTGATAAAATGTAAAAAGCATCTTATCGGCGAGGAGGAAAAAAATGGACGATTTACAGTCAACTTGGAGTTATCTACAGGAAAAATTTAAAGAAACCTTGTCAAAAGTCAGTTACGACACTTGGATCCACAGTGCCAACCTCGTCCGGATAACGAATAATTCAGTCACAATCGAAGTGCCTTCTACATTACATAAAGAGTATTGGAAGAATAATCTCTCGACTAGAGTCGTGGAATATCTTTATGAATTTCTGGGACGTGAAATCTCTCCTTTATTTGTCACAGCAGAGGAGCAGGCAGCCCATGAGGAACAGGAAGACACACAGACTGTTCAGGCTTTCGAAACTCAACCCGTTTCAAGTACATTGAACAGTAAATATACCTTTGATACGTTTGTCATCGGAAAAGGCAATCAGATGGCCCATGCTGCTGCCTTAGTCGTTGCTGAAGAACCTGGTACGATCTATAATCCGCTGTTCTTTTACGGAGGCGTTGGATTAGGAAAAACACACCTGATGCATGCGATCGGCCACCAGTACCTTCAGATCAACCCTAATGCAAAAATCAAATATGTATCGAGTGAAAATTTTGCGAATGATTTCATCAATTCGATCCAGAACAGAACTCAGGAAAAATTCCGTCAGCAGTACCGTAATGTGGACTTATTATTAGTAGACGATATTCAATTCTTTGCTGACAAGGAAGGGACTCAAGAAGAGTTCTTCCATACATTCAATGCCTTGTATGACGACCGGAAACAGATCGTACTGACAAGTGACCGGCTGCCAAACGAAATTCCTAAACTCCAGGAACGTCTGGTATCACGCTTCGCATGGGGATTATCTGTAGACATTACCCCACCAGATCTGGAAACCCGTATCGCGATTTTACGTAAGAAAGCCAACGCAGAAGGTCTGGAAATACCAAACGACACTTTAAGCTATATTGCCGGACAGATTGATTCGAATATCAGGGAACTTGAAGGTGCCCTTGTCCGCGTACAGGCTTATTCAGCAATCCAGCGCAATGACATCACGACCAGTCTGGCTGCCGATGCACTGAAAAGCATGGTCAAGAATGATTCCAAGCAGAATGTTTCGATTGCTTCCATTCAGCAGAAAGTCTGCAAGTACTATCAGATTTCTCTCGCTGACTTGAAAGGGAAGAAACGGGTCAGACAGATTGTTTTACCCAGACAGATCGCTATGTATCTCTCACGAGAACTGACCAGCACGTCACTTCCTAAAATTGGAAAAGAATTCGGCGGCAAAGATCATACTACGGTCATTCATGCTCATGAAAAGATTAAGAAAGCTCTTAATGAAGAAAACGACAGCGAATTGAGAGACCAGATCGAAGAAATCAAGAAAAGTCTCTAATCGCTCTTGTGGATAAAGTCTCAAGTCATGCACATCTTTATTCACAACTTATCCACAAGTGGAAAACCTTCTGTTCCAGATGAAATTTACGTTTTCCACAGTATACACAGGCCCTACTACTATTACTAAGAATTTATTTACTATATAATTATAAACGGGTACTCAATTTATTATTGGAGGATGCATATGAAATTTACAGTTAATCGATCAGCGTTTTTAAAAAAATTAAAAGATGTTCAACTCGCTGTATCATCTAGATCAACTATTCCCATTCTTACAGGAATTAAACTTATTGCTTCAGAAGAAGGGATTCAACTGACAGGCAGCAACTCTGATATTTCTATTGAAACGTTCGTCAGAAAATCAGATGAACAGTCTGGTCTGACTATAGAAGAAGAAGGTCAGATCGTGCTTCAGCCTGCACGTTTCTTCAGTGATATCGTCAATAAACTGCCAGATGAAACCTTTACTGTTGAAGTGAAAGACAGAGTTCAGACAGCTATCACGTCTGCATCATCTTCTTTTATCATTAACGGACTGGATGCTGCTAACTATCCGCATCTCCCGGAAATCGATACGACCCAGTCATTTACACTTCCGGTCAACTTACTTAAAAAAATCATTAAACAGACAGTTATTGCCGTATCAACTCACGAAAGTCGTCCGATCCTGACAGGTATTCACCTGACAATCAGTGACGGCAAGCTTAAAGCTGTTGCTACAGACAGTCACCGATTAAGTCAGCGTGTCATTCCTGTTGAAGGAACTGAAAGCCTGTCTTACAATCTGGTCATTCCTGGTAAGAGCCTTCAGGAACTGACTCGACTGCTCGACGACAGCCTGGATGAAATAGAAGTAGCGATCGCTGAGAACCAGATCCTCTTCAAGACCGAAGATACTTTGTTCTACTCAAGACTGCTTGAAGGAAATTATCCGGACACGGACCGTCTGATTCCTGATAGTTCAGCTACAGAAGTGACTTTGGAAGCACAGATTCTTCTTGGAGCAGTGGAAAGAGCCTCTCTTCTTTCCCACGAAGGTAAAAATAACGTCGTTAAACTCTCTGTGAAAGATGATACTGTAGAAATCACCGGTAATTCTCCAGAAGTCGGGCGAGTAAACGAACAGGTCACCACTCAGTCAATTTCCGGTGAAGAAATGGAGATTTCTTTCAATCCGGACTATCTGAAAGCTGCTTTGACAACTTTTGGGCCTGTGGATATCACACTTAAGCTGATTTCTACCTTGCGTCCATTTGTTCTGGTTCCAAGTGAAGACAAGAATGAATTCATTCAGCTGATCACACCGATCCGTACATCCGCATAAAATGAATATAAAGTGAATAAAGCTGAAAAGACCCAATGCTGTCGGGTCTTTTTTTGTTATATAACAGGCAAATTTGCTCTTATGCGGATCGTTCTAGAAGAGAAGGAGTGACGATTGAAGTAAAATGCCAGTTATTTGGCTTCAAGTGTCCACTCGCCATGATTAGTCATCTGAGTGGGCAGAAGTTGGCAGATCTATGCCCACCCGGAGCAGTAGATTCGGATGAGTGGACAATAATTCAATAATCTCTGTCTACCCAAATGAATTGATCGGTTGAGTGGTCAATAATGTCTCACTTAATGACTACTCAACTTTAAAGTGGCTCTCGAGCTGGATAAAGTACCAGCTAGTCGGTCAAATAAAGGAATTTTCCGCAATTTTGACTCTTATTTTAAAATTGAACGATCTATTGCTGGCTCTCAGATACATATTCCCCTTAAATAAGCCAAAAATTTAAATATAAAGACTCTAAGCGAATTTGAATAAAAAAGAAGGATTTGTCATTTTACCCTTAAAATCGATGAGAACGGATTTTTTCCCATAAAAATTTGTTTCACACTCCAAAATAAGGTATAATATAAGAAGAGAAATTATGCAGAACGTGGATGATCTGATCCGCGTCTTTGCTTTTTAAAGGAGCCGATTATAGTGCCGGAAATAATACAAATCAATCAATCAGTCATTACACTGGGACAATTTCTGAAGCATGCGACAATCATATCAAGCGGAGGAATGGCCAAGCCTTTCCTGATGGACTATACCGTCTGGGTCAATGATGAAGCGGATAACCGCCGCGGCCGCAAACTGCATCCTGGAGATGTCATCAAGGTGGAAGGCTTCGGGACCTATCTTTTAGAATCAGCTCAAAATGAGGATAACTGATGTATTTAAAGAAACTGACGTTGAAGGGTTACCGCAACTATTCTGATGCAGAGGTAACTTTTTCCAACCAGATCAACGTCTTTTTGGGCGAAAATGCTCAAGGAAAAACGAATATCATGGAAAGTATTTATGTGCTGGCTATGACGAGGAGCCACCGGACATCCAACGATAAAGAGCTGATCGGATGGGATCAGGATTTTGCCCGGGTAGCCGGAACGGTCGAGAAATCAAGCGGAGAGTATCCTCTTGAAATCATCCTCTCAAAAAAAGGGAAGAGGGCAAAGCTTAATCATCTTGAGCAGAAGAAACTCAGCCGCTATATCGGACATCTGAATGTAATTTTGTTTGCTCCGGAAGACCTGTCTCTCGTCAAAGGATCCCCTTCTGTGAGACGGAAGTTTCTGGATATGGAAATGGGTCAGATGAGTTCCATTTATCTGTATCACCTCGTTGAGTACCAGAAAGTCCTGAAACAGCGTAATGCTTACTTAAAACAGCATAGAAAAAGCGGAAAACTGGACCAGACCTATTTAAGTATCCTGAATGAACAGCTGGCGGCCGAAGGGGCTGAACTGCTTGCTCAGCGCTTTTCCTTCACGAGACGACTGGAGAACTGGGCACGCCCCATTCATTCAGATATCTCTCAGGGTAAAGAAACGCTGACGCTGGAGTATGCCTCTTCTTTTTCTGTGACATCAGAAACGGATAAAAAGCAGCTGATGAACGATCTGCTAAAGCAGTATAAAAAGCATGAGCAGAGAGAGAAGGAACAGGGTACGACGCTCTACGGTCCTCATCGGGACGACATCCGTTTCTTCGTCAATGAGAAGAATATTCAGACGTACGGGTCCCAGGGACAGCAGCGGACAACTGCGCTGAGTCTAAAACTGGCTGAAATTGAATTAATGAACGAGATGACGGGGGAGTACCCCGTTTTATTATTGGACGATGTACTGAGTGAACTGGACGATGAGCGACAGACTCATCTACTGAAAACCATACAAGATAAAGTCCAGACCTTTCTGACAACGACAAGTCTGGACGGCGTGAAAAAAGAATTGCTTCATCATCCGCGCATCTTCAATGTGCGCAGTGGTCAAATCGAAATGGAGAGTGAATAGAGTGGCAGACGAACAATTGACACCTAAAGAAGTAGTAGAATTAAGAGAAGAGTATGATGCGAGTCAGATCCAGGTCCTTGAAGGTCTGGAAGCCGTCCGTAAGCGACCAGGGATGTATATCGGATCGACAAGTTCTGAAGGACTCCATCACCTGGTATGGGAAATCGTAGATAACTCTATTGACGAAGCGATGGCTGGGCATGCTGAAAACATCGAAGTTATTATTGAACCGGGCAATCTGATTGTGGTCAAGGATGACGGTCGTGGAATCCCGATCGATATCCAGGCGAAAACTGGCCGACCGGCTGTTGAGACCGTCTTTACGATCCTTCACGCAGGAGGTAAATTCGGTGGCGGCGGGTATAAAGTTTCCGGTGGACTTCACGGGGTAGGCTCATCCGTTGTTAATGCGTTGTCAGAATTCCTTGAAGTGGATGTTCATAAAAATGGCAAGGTCTATAATCAGCGTTATGAGCGCGGTGCGGTCATGTACGACTTGAAAGAAATCGGTACGACAGACAAGTCCGGTACAGTGGTCCGTTTCAAGGCAGACGCTGAAATCTTCCAAGAAACAACAGTCTACGACTTCAATAAACTGGCTACCCGTATCAGAGAATTGGCTTTCCTGAACCGCGGTCTGTCGATTTCAATCGAAGACCAGAGAGATGCTGAACCGGTCCGTCTCGAGTATCAGTACGACGGCGGAATCAAGAGCTATGTCGAGTACCTTAACCAGAGCAAGACGGTTCTCTATGAAGAGCCTATCTATCTGGAAGACGAGCAGGACGGCATTGCTGTTGAGGTTGCTCTTCAGCATACAGACGGCTATCACATGAACATCATGAGTTTTGCCAATAACATCCACACCTATGAAGGGGGGATGCACGAATCAGGTTTCAAGACATCATTGACGCGGATCATCAATGATTACGCTCGTCGAAACAAATTCATCAAGGAAAACGAGGACAATGTCAGCGGGGAAGACGTGAGAGAAGGTCTGACCGTCGTATTAAGCATCAAGCACCCGGATCCTCAATTTGAAGGGCAGACGAAGACCAAACTGGGTAATTCTGAAGTCCGTACGATCACGGACCGTCTGTTCAGTGAGCATTTCGAACGCTTCCTGATGGAAAATCCACAGACTGCTAAGAAAATCGTTGAAAAAGCACTGCTTGCGGCTAAAGCCAGACTGGCAGCCAAGCGGGCAAGAGAAGTAACGCGTAAGAAAAATGGACTGGAGATCAGCAATCTTCCAGGCAAGCTGGCGGACTGTTCGTCAAAAGACCCGGAAAAATCTGAAATTTTCATCGTTGAGGGAGACTCTGCCGGTGGATCAGCCAAGCAGGGACGGTCTCGTCTGTTCCAGGCTATTCTGCCTATTCGAGGGAAGATCCTGAATGTGGAAAAAGCGTCTCTAGACAGAATCCTTGCCAACGAAGAAATCCGTTCGCTCTTTACTGCTATGGGAACGGGATTTGGAGAAGAATTTGAAGTTGAAAAAGCCCGTTACCATAAACTGATCATCATGACCGATGCGGACGTCGACGGTGCGCACATTCGTACGCTTCTTCTGACGCTGTTTTACCGTTATATGCGTCCAGTTGTCGAAGCAGGATTCGTTTATATTGCCCAGCCTCCTCTGTATCAAGTTAAACAGGGCAAAAAAGAGGTCTACCTTGATTCTGATAAGGAATTGGAGGAATACCTTAAAGAGATCCCGGCGACGCCTAAGCCATCAATTCAGCGTTATAAAGGACTAGGGGAAATGGATGCCGAACAACTATGGGAAACGACAATGAATCCAGAAAACAGACGTCTACTTCAGGTCACTGTTGATGACGCAATCGAAGCCGATCTGATCTTTGATATGCTGATGGGCGAAAAAGTCGAACCAAGACGCGACTTTATCGAAGAAAATGCTCAGTACGTTCAGAATATCGACATTTAATACCTGCCTACCAGAAAAGAGCACTGAGGGAGTTTAAGGAGGAAGAAAGACTTGGCTGAAGAAAGAGAAGCACGAATGGACAAAATCAATCTATCGAGTGAAATGAGAAAGTCGTTTCTCGATTATGCAATGAGCGTAATCGTGTCACGTGCCCTGCCGGATGTACGTGATGGATTGAAACCTGTACACCGCCGTATTCTGTACGGCATGAATGAACTGGGCATGACGCCTGACAAAGCTTACAAGAAATCAGCTCGTATCGTCGGAGACGTTATGGGTAAATACCACCCGCACGGGGATTCTGCCATCTATGAATCGATGGTCCGTATGTCGCAGGACTTCAGTTTCCGTAACCCTCTAATCGATGGACACGGAAACTTTGGTTCCGTCGATGGAGACAGCGCGGCAGCTATGCGTTACACAGAAGCAAGAATGAGTAAGATCGCTATGGAAATGCTTCGGGACATCAACAAAGATACAGTGGATTATCACGACAACTATGATGGCTCAGAGAGAGAACCGAATGTTCTACCTGCGCGATTCCCGAACCTGTTAGTCAACGGGGCTTCCGGTATTGCAGTCGGTATGGCGACGAATATTCCTCCACATAATCTGCGAGAAGTTATCGCGGCCTGCCGTGTACTGATGGAGAACGAAGAAGCGACCATTGCCGATTTGATGGATGTACTGCCAGGGCCGGACTTTCCGACAGGCGCCATGGTCATGGGCAAGTCTGGGATAAGAAAAGCTTATGAAACCGGACGAGGATCGATCAAAATACGCGCGAAAGCACGTATCGAAGTTCAGCCCAATGGAAAAGAACGCATTATCGTAGACGAAATACCCTACCTGGTAAACAAAGCCAAGCTGGTTGAGCGTATTGCCGATCTGGCTAGAGATAAGCGAATTGAAGGTATTACTGATCTTAATGATGAATCCGACAGAGACGGCATGCGTGTCGTTATCGATGTCAGAAGAGATGTATCAGCGAGTGTCATACTGAACAATCTATATAAAATGACGCCTCTGCAGACATCTTTCGGGTTCAATATGCTGGCAATCGTTGACGGTATTCCTAAGACACTTGGATTAAAAGAGATTCTGACCGAGTACCTCAAGCACCAGCGAGTCGTCATTAGACGACGTACTGAATTTGACAAGAAAAAAGCGGAAGCCCGAGCTCACATTCTGGAAGGCTTGCGTATTGCTCTTGACCATATAGATGAAATCATATCGATCATCAGAGGATCACAGACAGGTGATGCAGCGAAACAGGCTATGATGGAGCGATTCGGTCTGAGTGATCGCCAGTCACAAGCCATTCTTGATATGAGGATGGTTCGTCTGACTGGTCTGGAACGCGAAAAAATCGAAGGCGAATATCAGGATCTTCTTGCAACGATCGAAGACTTGAAAGATATTCTTGCCAGACCGGAACGGGTCCACGAAATCATTGCGACTGAACTCGAAGAAATCGCAGAGAAGCACGGCGACGATCGACGAACAGAACTTCTTATAGGTGAAGCATTGAGTATTGAGGATGAAGACTTGATCGAAGAAGAAGAAATAGCAGTCACATTGTCTCATAACGGCTACATGAAGCGTATGGCGATCTCTGAATTCAAAGCTCAGAACCGTGGTGGACGTGGCGTTAAAGGGATGGGTACGAATACGGATGACTTCGTTGAGACTCTTCTAACCTGCTCGACTCATGATCTTCTACTGTTCTTTACCAATACCGGTAAAGTCTACAAAGCAAAAGGTTATGAAGTCCCTGAATATGGACGCACAGCTAAAGGGATTCCTGCAATCAACTTCCTCGGAATCGAAAATGATGAGAAGATCCAGGCCATCATTAATACTCGAGGCGAAACAGATGAAAAAGATCAACTTTTCTTTACTACTCGTCAAGGAACGGTCAAGCGTACAGCATTTTCTGACTTCGAAAATATCCGTACGAGCGGACTGAAGGCTATCGTTCTTAAAGATGACGATGAACTGATCAACGTATTGGTTACTCACGGCGACGACCACATCATTATTGGAACGAGACAGGGCTATGCTGTCAGTTTCCATGAGAATGAAGTCCGAAGCATGGGACGAGCGGCGTCTGGTGTCAGGGGGATCCGTTTGAGAGAAGATGACTATGTAGTGGGGACAGATATACTGGGTCCTGAGTCTGAAGTTCTGGTCATTACTGAGAATGGTTATGGAAAACGTACTGAAGCTTCAGAATACGCGATTCGCGGACGTGGAGGAAAAGGCGTCAAGACAGCCAACATCACGGAGAAAAATGGGCCGCTGATCGGCTTGAAGACAGTGTCTGGAGAAGAAGATATCATGCTCATCACCACAAGTGGTGTAGTAATCCGATTCCATGCGAAAAACATCTCCAAAACCGGACGGGCTACTCAAGGGGTTAGCCTGATGAGACTTGAAGAAGGTAATTACGTCTCAACATTAGCTAAAGTTGAAGTGGAAGACGAAATAGAAGTGGACGAACCACTTAATGAGGAAGATAACGGCGAAGAAGTATCTGATCAAGAATCGTCTGAAAAAAGCTAAGCAGTTAAATAGACTTATGACGCATCCTGAATCCAGGGTGCGTTTTTTAGATACAGCAGTATAGGAGCGAAGAATCAATATCTAGATAAGTCAATGAGCAAAAAAATAGACAGCTGCTTAAGTAAAGCAACTGCCTGATGTTAAATTAGCTCGTTATTTTAGTCGACTGAGTTACACTCGTTCTCTTGCTGCGCGTACTTCCTGAATAGAAAGATGATCGTTTAAAAGAACATGAGTAGAGTCCAATTGCCCTTTTTGTTTAAGTCCAGAGTACCAGAAGAGACCGAGTAGTCCTATGGTAATAATCAGACCAATAATCAATGAAGGTGTGTAGTTTAGACCTAATCCGATTTGTTCATTGAGGATATAGACAGTTACAGCGTAGACCATGAATGAAGCTGGAACAAGAGTAACCAGATAGTTTTTACCTTTCAAAAATAGATAACGAGTCGAAACAAGTAAAGCTATGGCAGCTGTCGATTGATTAGCCCAGTTAAAGTAACGCCATAAGATGTTAAAGTCCATAAATGTCAGCATGATTGATAAAATAAAAATTGGGATAGTAATCATTAAACGTTTAGCAATTTCTTTTTGAGAGATATTCAAGTAATCGGCAATAATCATTCGCAGACTTCTAAATGCTGTATCTCCAGAAGTAATCGGTAAGACTATTACACCAAGTATTGCAAATGTACCACCGACAGCCCCCAAATAATGACGAGCAATCTGTTCAACCGCTAGAGAAGCTGTACCTTCTGCAATGACTCCACTTAAAACAGGAGCTTGATAGAAAGCCATAGCTGCGGCTGCCCAGATCATAGCGATAATTCCCTCGATAGTCATCATGCCGTAAAAGACGAATCGGGCATCTGATTCACTATCGAGTGTACGGGATATGATTGGTGTTTGTGTAGCATGGAATCCTGACATAGCCCCACATGAAATCGTAAAGAAAATACCAGGGAATAGACTCACCCCACTAGGGTGTGTATTTCTCAGCGTAGTCAGAGTTAAGTTGGGAATAGATTCTCCTCTACCAAGCAATGAAATAAAAATCGCAAAGGTACTGATAATAAGCAGAGCACCAAAGAACGGATATATTTTTCCGATAAGTTTATCAATTGGCAGGAGAGTTGATAAAATATAATAAACAAATATAACTATGGTTAAAAGTCCAGCTCCCATCCATCCAGGCGTCAGATTAGCTAAGAGGTTCGCCGGTGATGTCACGAATACTGTACCTGAACCAATTTCATAACTAACTTTTTAAAAAAGGAAACACTCGTCTAATTTCAAAATGACTATTTTTTAAA
>NZ_BAAADA010000162.1:0-3925 GCF_039522005.1 Alkalibacterium indicireducens | reverse complement strand
GAATTAACGAATACAGGTTTTCTAATTACATGCAATAGTGGATATTTAGTGTAAAAAGGGTAAATTCAAAATCTCCAGTAAGTTTCTTAATAGTATTTTTAGTAGTATGATAATAAACTGGACTCCAATCAGAAGTGGACATTAGAGAAAAGTTGTCTACTTTACTATAATCAATAAAAGTTTCTGTCTCTATAATTTCACCGTAGTCAATACCATCAATAGATGTTTCACTAGTTATAGGATCGACTATTATTATTTTAGATTTTTTATTATTTTCATTGTAGTATGATATTACAACATTTGAATTTTCATCTAATACAGCAGATATCTCTTCTCCTGTTTCCACCTTTATATCACGTACCATCTCATCTAGAAAAGACTGATAATCAAAATCATCAAAATCGTGCGGTCTTATAATTTCATTATTTTGTAAGTTAGCAGTTGCTGATTTTTCTGGTATTGTAGCAGATTGAGCAGCTACTTTTAGTGGAATATGGGTAGCAATTAATGTCAAGCTAGCTAATATAATGATAGGCTTCTTTGTAAATTCAAACAATAAAGTTCACCTCTTCTTCATAAATGTTATAGCAATTATAAGATTTACATTTTATTAATTATCATATGACATGTTTAGTATATTCATTAATCGATTAATGTCAATGCTAATAATACTTTATTTTGTAGAACAGATACATAATTCAGGGGGATAATGGTGATTGTAGCTTTTTACAAATGAGGTTCTATGTCAAATAGTGCTGGTCATAGTGTCATGTAGGAAGAAAGCTACCCGATTTTCTTCTTTTTTAAGCTGTTTTTTCTCTATTTCTCATTTTTCTATTAAGGTCACTCGCTGAATGTAATGATTCTGTTTTTTTAGTTCAATCACATCATTGTTTCTCTTTGGTTAATTGAACTGGAAGGTATGCCAAATGATTTAGGTAACTAGAGTAAATACGAAGGTTCAAGAAGCTTTCTAAGGCTTAAATAAAAAGAATTCATTGATACCTGGAGAGAATATATCTCGATATGGAATTTAATTTGAATGTGGGGACTTGTAATTCATTGTTTGAATTGAACTTTAAGAATTAGTAAGCGCTATATCGGAATTAATGAGGACGAGATTAGTGAAACGTTATTGAATTTAAGGTTGGGATTTTGAACTTATTTAACTACTGTTATTTTTTAACCTGAGTTGTATTGCAAAACGTATCTCACGATATTTAATAGATAAGATAATTCGAGTGGGTTTTTGGAATTAAATAGTTTTAAGCAAATAAAGAAGAAGCCAACAAACAAAATGCGCTGACTTCTTTTTTATTTAATTTAAACGTAAGCGATGAATAGCTAGGTACCTTCGAGTCCTCGCGACCTCCTGTTAAACTTAAGATATCATAAGTACACAGGAGGTTTTTCAATTTGGAAAAGAATAAACAATCTATCATACCGGTGACCCTGCATGACGATAACACTAAGCGTCAACGCATTACAAAGCACCAGTCACAGAAATTAGTGGCCCATTTAAAAAATAGTCAGGCAGAGCTACTAGTTTATGAGGGAATCAAACCCTCGACCTTGAGAGTTCTCCTCGCGGAGTTGTCATTAAATGAAACTCGTTGACTTTACTCAAGTAGAGAATATTTTTATTGTGTGTGGAAAAACGGATATGCGCCGTCAAATTGACGGATTAGCTGCGACGATCACTGAAGAATATGATGTGGATGTTTATAACGACGCTCTCTTTCTATTCTGTGGTGGAAAGAAGGATCGGTTCAAAGCTCTTTATTGGGAAGGCGACGGCTTCCTTCTCTTATATAAGCGTTTAGAGAATGGGAAATTGAATTGGCCGCGTAACCAGAACGAGATTCAACAATTAAGTGCACAACAGCTGCGTTGGCTGCTTGAAGGACTATCTGTTAACCAAAAAGTTTCTATAAAACCTGCGGTTAAAGGGAGTATAGCCTAAAAAACGAGAGAGAAATTGATAAAAAAATCAATGGCTCTCTCGTTTTCTTTTCCTGATTAGTGTAAAATTTAAGTATTATTTATGTGAGGAGAAGCAGGCATGTCTATCAAGAGCGACAAACAGTTTGAAGTGATTATTGAAAAGTTGGACCAGCTACTAGAAGAAAACAAACAACTGAAGACCCTTATCGCTCAGAAAGATGATGAGCTTTCCCTACAGAAAGAACAAATCGAATTTTTAACTCAGAAATTATACGGCCCAAAGAAGGAAACGTTGAACGGTGATCCAAACCAGGGCAACCTCTTCAACGATCTCCTTTTTAGCGAACCAGAGCAGACTGGTGACCAAAGCGACGAAGAAGAAGTTATAGTCACAACCGTTAACCGTCGCAAAAAACGTAAAGGGTTAAAAGACAAGCAGTTGTCTTCTCTTCCTACTGTTGACCACATTCATGAAATTGAGTCTTGTACGTGTCCAACATGTAAAGAAGGAATGAAAGAAATCAGCACACAACTCATCCGTCAGGAAGTTAAATTTATCCCGGCGAGAGTTGAAAACCACAGACATTTCCAGAAAACATATGCCTGCGCGAACTGTGAGAAAAGCGGAACGCGCACGCCTTTTGCAAAATCTGAAATTCCCAGACTTCCGTTAAATAACACAGCCGCTTCTGCGTCACTGATAGCAGAAACCATGTATCAAAAATTCGAGCAAAAAGTCCCTGGCTATCGCCAAGAGGCTTATTGGAATCTGCTTGGCTATCCAATCCCTCGGCATACCATTACGAACTGGCACATTAAAACGTCCCAGTATTATTTCGAAGCTCTGGTGGCTGTCATGCGACAAGAACTGTTGAACCAGAAGGTTCTACACGCCGACGAAACGACCTTCAAAGTACTGAATGACAAAGACCGCCAAAAGTCCTATATGTGGTTATTCAGTACCGGCAAATACAGTGAACGTGCCATACATATCTACAAGCTTGGTCCATCACGCAGCGGATCTGTCCCTAGAGATTTTTTAAAAAAGTACACTGGATTTCTACATAGTGACGGGTTCTCCGGGTACAATAATCTTCCAGGGATGACAATGATCGCCTGTCTGGCACATATCAGACGGAAGTTCTATGACGCACGTCCACAGAACTATTCCAGTAAGAGTGTCGCTCATAAGGGAGTCACGCTATGTAACGAATTGTTTGCGTTGGATAAGTCCCTCAAGGACTTATCTGTTAGCGAACGGTATGACCAGCGCCTAGAATTAGTGAAGCCGAAGCTTGAAGCCTTTTTTGACTGGTGTGAATCTCTAACTGCGTATGGCAAACTTGGCACAGCGATCAACTATGCGCTGAATCAGAAAGAGCGGATGATGAACGTTCTGAAGGACGGCCGTCTCGTGCTGTCCAACAATCTAGCCGAACGTGGCATCAAGTCACTCGTTATGGGCAGAAAGAACTGGCTATTCTCGAAATCTTTTGAAGGTGCTCATGCCGTTGCGACTATTTTGAGTCTCGTTGAGACAGCCAAATCCAACGGATTACATCCACGAAAATATCTGGACTACCTCTTAACTTACCTTCCAAATCGACAACATACACCTTTGGAGGCTTATTTGCCATGGAATCCAAAGGTGCAGATGGAATGTCGCTAGACATTCAGCATATTATACGCTTCGGACACTTCTCATTATAGTGGTGTCCGATTTTTATTTGTAGGTACTCAGTTATTCATCGCTTACATTTAAACTACAAACTTTTTTGAAAAGTTAGACCACTAAAAATTAGCTCCATCATTTTTGCGTGCTTTTATAACTAACTGTGTATAGTGAGCGGATAAATGAGATGTGAAGTTTCCTTTTCAATAAAAGAACGGTGGTTTATCCGTATTTATTATAGAATAGGAAAGTATAAAGTTTTACCCGCTAGAAAGCCTATCACCTCAAACGTTAATCACTATCACTTGA
>NZ_BAAADA010000161.1:0-6843 GCF_039522005.1 Alkalibacterium indicireducens | reverse complement strand
GGAATTAACGAATACAGGTTTTCTAATTACATGCAATAGTGGATATTTAGTGTAAAAAGGGTAAATTCAAAGAGTTTTACTCTTGACTTATTGTTTATATCTAGTATACTTATAAAGGAAGCAATCAACTTACAAAAAGTAAGTATTAATGGTTCTAGTAATCAATTCTTGTCTTCAAGGAGGCTCGCATAATGGAAGAAGAAAAACAAGTATATGATGTCATCGTGATTGGAGCTGGCCCGGGCGGGTTGACGGCAGCTTTATATGCCTCCCGATCAAATTTATCTACTCTGATTCTGGAAAAAGGAATACCGGGTGGACAGATGAACAATACGGCTGAAATTGAAAACTATTCCGGCTTCAGTAGCATAATGGGACCGGATTTATCAATGAAAATGTACGAAGGAGCCAAACAGTTTGGTGCCGAGCATGTCTACGGTGATGTAAAAGAAATCATCGATCACACAACGGAAAAAGAACTGGTTGTCAGCAATAAGTCCTATTTTGCCAAATCTGTCATTATAGCTACAGGTGCAGAACACAAGAAGCTTGGAGTGAAAGGTGAAGCTGAGTACAACGGAAAAGGTGTATCTTACTGTGCTGTCTGTGATGGTGCATTCTTTAGAGACAAACATGTAGTAGTTGTCGGCGGCGGAGATTCTGCCGTTGAAGAAGGCACGTATCTGACTCAATTCGCCAGCAAAGTGACAATCGTGCATCGACGCGACGAATTGAGAGCACAGAAAATCCTTCAGGACCGAGCATTTAAAAATGATAAGATCGATTTTATCTGGAATTCTGTAGTTGAGGAAATCGAAGGCGACGACAAAGTAACAGGTGTTCAGCTGAAAAACGTCAGAACTGGTGATGTGTCCACGCTTGCAGCGGATGGGGTATTTATTTATATCGGTCTTCTGCCTAACTCTGACAGCTTTACCAATCTGCCTATCACCAACAAGGAAGGCTGGATAGAAACAGACAGTCAGATGATGACCGCTGTTCCTGGTATCTTTGCTATCGGAGATGTGAGAGACACTGTACTCAGACAAGTGGCAACGGCTGTCGGAGATGGTTCTGTAGCCGGAAATGCTGCGTATCAGTACGTTGAAGAACTTAAAGAAAAAATGGAACAGCAGCACGCATGATTCAATGATAATTTGTAACAGAGCCAGGAACAGCACATTCCTGGCTCTGTTTTTCACTTCAACGTGTATACTTTTCTCATGCAAGATTTCAGTAAAAATGTTACAATGAAAAAAGAAAAGAAAGCGGATAATTAATCATGCAGAAAAGAGGGTATACAATGGAATGGAAAGAAACATACGAAACATGGGTCGATTTTGACGACTTGGATGATCAGGTGAGGTCAGATCTTGAAAAGAACAAAGCTGACGAAGCAGCTTTGGAAGATGCTTTTTACACTTCTCTGGAATTTGGAACGGCTGGTATGCGTGGGATCATTGGGGCTGGAACGAATCGAATGAACTATTATACTGTCCGTCAGGCGACTGAAGGACTGGCCCTGTTTCTTGAGAGTCAGGGAAAAGAGTTTGCTGAACGCGGAGTTGCGATTGCTTATGACTCCCGTCATATGTCGAAGGAATTTGCACTGGAGTCTGCCAGAACATTAGCTGCTCACAACATTAAAGCTTATGTTTTTGAAGACCTTCGTCCGACGCCTGAACTGTCATTTGCCGTACGTCATTTTAAAGCAGCAGCAGGCATTATGATTACTGCCAGCCATAACCCGCCTGAGTATAATGGGTACAAGGTATATGGGCAAGATGGGGGCCAACTGCCGCCCAAAGAAGCAGATGAGCTGACCGATTATGTCAGAAGTGTCACTGACATTTTATCTATCGATACACTCACCGAAGTTGAAGCAGAGGAAAAAGGACTGCTGAAAATAGTCGGTAAGGATGTCGACCGCGTCTACTTAGATTATCTGAGAACAGTGACAATCGACCAGGAACTGGCAGATCGTCAGGGACGTCACATTAAAATCGTATTTACTCCTCTCCACGGCACAGGAAAAATGCTGGGAGTCAAAGCGCTTGAACAGGCCGGGTTCAAAAAAGTGTCTCTTGTTGAGAAACAGGCTGAAGCAGATCCGGACTTTTCAACTGTAAAAACTCCCAATCCTGAAGACCCGGAAGCTTTTGAGCTGGCCATCGAGCAGGGGAAAAAAGAAGATGCAGATGTTCTGATAGCGACTGATCCTGATGCAGACCGTCTGGGGATGGCTGTTAAAACTTCTGAAGGGCACTACGAAGTACTCAGCGGAAACCAGATCGCGAGTCTGATGATTGAATATATTCTGAAGGCACATACTAAAAAAGGAACGCTTCCAGGAAACAGTGTGATCATCAAGTCGATTGTTTCAAGCGAACTGCCATCTGTCATTGCTGACAAATATGGAGTAGAATCTGTCAACGTGCTTACTGGATTCAAGTTTATCGCAGAAAAAATCAAGGAGTACGAAGCAGACCAGAATTATACTTTCATGTTCGGATTTGAAGAAAGTTACGGGTATCTCGTCCAGCCGTTTGTCAGAGATAAGGATGCCATCCAAGCTCTAGTCATGGTTGCTGAAATGGTTGCACATTATAAAGAAGAAGGCTTCAGCTGTTTCGATGCCCTTCATGAACTTTACCATCAATATGGTCACTTTAAAGAGAAGACCATCTCAATCAAGATGGAAGGCATGGAAGGAACGAAAAAAATCAATAATCTCATGAATACTCTAAGAAATCAGGCACCAGCTCATTTTGGGGGCATCAAAGTTTGCAAAGTGGAAGACTTCCAGAAGCAGACAGTGAAAACTCAGAGTGGTGAAGATACAATTAATCTGCCTAAAGCCAATGTTCTGAAGTACACGCTCGCTGACGGAAGCTGGATTGCAGCCAGACCATCAGGAACAGAACCTAAAATCAAATTCTATATTTCAGCACAGGATGACTCTGGCGTAGTTGTAGAGGAGAAAATCTCCTCGTTCGAAGCAGATATCAAGTCAATTATTGATGCAAACTAAGGACTGATTCTTTAGGGGGGTGATTTACAAATGAAAAAGAATGTCGGAAATACTGACCGCACGATTCGTCTCATTTTAGCTGCTGCTGTCTTTCCTATGCTGTTCATTTTAAATGGACCGGCAAGATTTCTGGGACTGGCTTTTCTCCCGCTTATGGGGACGGCACTCACCCGCCGCTGTGGGGCATACGCTTTGATTGGAACCAGCACATGTGAAAGAGAAGAATAAACTATCAGACCATTGGACAGTTCAGTCAGTCCAGTGGTCTTGTAGTATGAACAGCATATGACTATTCATGAGCAGAGTATACATGACACGCCAGGAATGTTATAATAAATAAACTGCTAAGGTTAGTTGATAGGTATGTGGTCAGAGTAAAGGAGTGGCATAATGAACGAACATTTAGAATTGGTGATTATTACAGGTATGAGCGGAGCAGGTAAGACAGTAGCTATGCAGAGTTTTGAAGATATGGGGTACTACTGCATTGATAATATGCCTCCAAATCTCCTTCCGACCTTCTGGAAACTGGTTAGAGAAACAGGTCAGTTCAATAAAATTGCCTTAGTTATGGATCTAAGAATGCAGGATTTCTTTGAAGAGATCAACAAAGCAATTGCGACGATGGACAATACGCCTCTAATTCGAACACGTATTGTGTTTCTGGACGCAACCAACGAGGAACTGGTCACCAGATACAAAGAATCTCGTCGGGCTCATCCACTGGCAAAAAATGAACGAACTATTGAAGGGATCAAGAAAGAAAGAGAGCTGCTGAAGGACATTCGCATGAAAGCACAAGTCGTTATTGATACCAGCAGCATTACCCCACGTCAGTTGAGAGAAAAACTGATCGAGAAGTTCAAAGTAAAAGAGAAAGAGATGTTCAGAGTTGAAATGGTCTCATTCGGTTTCAAGTATGGTGTACCTATTGATGCTGATGTGGTAATGGATGTCAGGTTCCTTCCTAACCCGCACTACATTCCAGAACTGAAGCCGCAGACGGGCCTGGACAAAGACGTATATGATTATGTCATGCAGCAGCCGGAGACTGAATCATTCTATAAAAAATTTACTGATCTACTGGAATATACACTTCCAGGGTACAAGAAAGAAGGAAAAAGCAATCTGACTGTCGCTATTGGCTGCACTGGGGGTAAACACCGGTCAGTTGCCTTAGTTGAACGGATTGCGAATAAAATAAAAGCTGACGGCTATCCTGTCAATGTTTCACACAGAGACAAGGATAAAGTAAAGGAGTCCATTATACGGTCATGAAATCATCATTAATCAATAAAAGAAGACCAAAAATTGCCGTGATCGGCGGTGGAACTGGGTTGCCAGTTATTTTAAAAAGTCTTAAGGAAAAAGATGCAGATGTCACGGCTATTGTGGCAGTTGCAGACGATGGAGGGAGCAGCGGTGCGTTAAGAAAAAGCTTCAATGCTGTTCCGCCAGGTGACCTGAGAAATGTACTTATTGCTCTGTCAGAAATACCGGAACTGCAGAAAGAGATTTTTCAGTACCGGTTCAAGTCTCAAGATGAGGCTTTGTCAGGACATACGATTGGGAATCTCATTATTCAGGCAACAGCTGATATGCGTGGCAATATTTATGATGCCGTTCAACTGCTCGCTAAGATGATGCATGTGAAAGGGCATGTTTATCCTGCGGCTGAAGAACCGCTAGTCCTCCATGCGCGTTATATGGATGGGTCGACCCAGACCGGAGAATCACAAATTCCCAAAGGCGGTAAAATGATCGACTATGTGGCTGTCTCTTGTGTAGAAGGAAGAAAGCCAGTTAAAGCCAGCAGAAAGGTCATATCAGCTATTATGGATGCGGATATGGTTGTACTGGGACCTGGAAGCCTCTTTACCAGTATCCTTCCTAATCTGATGATTCCTGATATTGGAAAAGCAGTTATGGAGACAGAAGCCAACGTAGTCTATATCTCAAACATCATGACCCAATTGGGTGAAACTGAAGGGCTTTCTGATGCTGATCATCTGCGTGTCCTGCACAAGCATCTCGGAGAGAGATTTGTGGATATCGCTATTACTAATATTGGTCTGGTACCGGATCAGTATATCGATCAGGAAGCGAACGAAGAATATCTGCTTCAAGTCGAACATGATTTTAGAGGACTAAGCGAAGAAGTGCCACTGATCATTTCTGATGATTTTCTGGAATTGACCCCAAAAGGTGTCTATCATGATGGAGAAAAAGTTGCTGAAGAAATATTCCGTACAGCATTTAACAGCCAGCGTAAAATCAAACAGTATTTTGAAAACAACTGAAAGTTTAGTTAAGTAGAGTCACTGAAAGTAAGGAAGTGAACCCATGTCATTTGCTTTTGAAGTAAAAAAAGAACTCACACTTCTGGAAGTCCATCCAGAGCATGCCAAAGCAGAACTGGCCGCTCTGATTAGGATGAACGGAACACTGAGTATTGTCGACCACGACTTCTTATTGAATGTCCAGACAGAAAATGCTGCAATAGCCCGTAGAATCTATTCGCTGATCAAAGACAATTTTGATGTGGAATCAGAGCTGCTGGTTAGAAAGAAAATGAAATTAAAAAAGAACAATGTGTATATTGTTCGACTTAAAAGTGGAAGTAAGCTCATTTTAAAGGAGCTGGGCATCATGGATGGTGTGCTCTACAGTGGACATATCCCTGAAGAGGTAAAAACTAACAAGCAGAAAGCCAAATCCTATCTGAGAGGAGCTTTTCTTGCCAGTGGATCTGTCAACAGTCCGGACACCAGCCGTTATCATCTGGAAATCCATTCAAGCTATGAAGAGCACAATGAGGACATCTGCGAGATGATGCAGATGTTCGATATGAATGCGCGTATTCATGAGAGACGGAACGGCTATATCGTTTATCTGAAAGAAGCAGAAAAAATTGCTGATTTTCTGGCCATGATCGGGGCAACTGGGAGCATGTTCCGCTTCGAAGATGTAAGGATCGTAAGAGACATGCGTAATTCAGTCAACCGTCTCGTCAACTGCGAGAATGCAAATATGAACAAGACCATTGATGCAGCAAGCAGGCAAATCGAAAATATTCATCTGATTGCTCAGGCAAGAGGTCTGGATACATTACCGGGTAAATTAAGGGAAATGGCAAAGTTACGCATCGATCATCCGGATGTGAGCCTGAAAGAACTGGGTGAACTAGTGCCTAATGGTGGGGTCTCCAAATCTGGAGTGAATCATCGTTTAAGAAAAATAAATAAAATAGCCGAAGATATCAGGTCGGCACAGAAAGTCTGACTATCTATTATTCTCCTGCTTTATGCCGGGGGATGATAGATTTTTTATTTGTCTGAAAAATATGAGGATATGGAAGAATACTCATTTCTGAAAGATTAATTTGTGACAAATTAAAAGGAATCTTTTTTAACAGGATAATGACAAATCTTAAGTAATTGTTGGATTATATAAAAAAGGCTCCCTTGACACAGTTCTCAATTACTAGGCTAATTGAGAACCATAGATAAGAGTATAGCTTATTGCAAATAACTCCTACAAATTTAGTTTATAATATGTATTAAATAGAAGCTCAGAAGTATATGAGCGAATGATCAAAAAGAACTTTTTTCACAATTAATTTCAGTTTAAAGAGAATAAATTGAATGAGAACCATTTTCATTTGTAATATTTTTGGACATAATAAATGTAAGAAGCCCGATGTTACTTAACTTTTTATGTATAATTCGTTATTCTTAAGTCACTCAAGTTTTGCAGTTGAATATCCAGGTTTAACCCTTGCGGTTATTGAAACTTCTTATAAATAATTATCA
>NZ_BAAADA010000160.1:0-716 GCF_039522005.1 Alkalibacterium indicireducens | reverse complement strand
GTCCGAAGCCGATTCATCCCCCACTTTACACTTCGTAAGAAGTGGGGGTCTTCTCGGCTATTTTAGATAAATACTACAACTTCAGAAAATTACCGGATGCTTTGTCATTCTTCAATGGTAAGCGATTCGTTCCTTTCGTTGTAATTTTATGGTCACTGATTGCGGCCGTTGTGCTTTCAATTGTCTGGCCGGTCATCCAAGGCGGAATCAACAGTTTCGGGGTATGGATAGCTGAATCACAGGATACGGCCCCAGTCGTGGCTCCCTTCCTTTTCGGGACTCTTGAACGACTATTGCTGCCGTTCGGTCTGCATCATATGCTGACCATTCCAATCAACTATACACCACTTGGAGGAACCTACGAGGTGCTGAGTGGAGCGCAGGAAGGTGCGCTGGTATTTGGACAGGATCCGTTGTGGCTGGCATGGGCACGTGACCTGGTCAATCTGGATGCTGCTGGAGATACCAGCACATATCAGTATGCCATGGAAACTTTCGTACCAGCTCGCTTTAAAGTAGGTCAAATGATTGGATCGTCAGGTATTTTAATGGGACTGGCTTATGCGATGTATAAAAATGTCGATAAAGATAAACGAAAGCAGTATAAATCGATGTACTTGTCTGCCGGACTGGCAGTTTTTCTTATAGAATAGGAAAGTATAAAGTTTTACCCGCTAGAAAGCCTATCACCTCAAACGTTAATCACTATCACTTGA
>NZ_BAAADA010000159.1:3240-7250 GCF_039522005.1 Alkalibacterium indicireducens | reverse complement strand
TGAGCATTTTTAAACCCCGGTAAATCCCTTAGTGTAGGGATTTATCGGGGTTTTGGGTGTTAAAGATGAGAGAATGACATTAACCACTTCAAGCTATCGCTTGACCGAAATTCATCTCCCACTTTCACTGGTGCTTCGCACCCATACGCTTAGAAGTGGGAGACTTCTTTCGGAATTACGTTAAACAGTTTAATGTCGGTGAAGCATATCAGACATTGAAGGTGGAGAAAAAGTTGAGGCTGATTCTAGATGACATTTTTCGGATGCGAAAAATAACCGCTTATTGTAAGGAGTCAATGCAATTTGATTGGTAACTCCTGAAGATTAACAACTAATCTTCAGGAGTAGCTAGAAATAATGGTCTTACTTCTTCAGAAAACTCATTATCTTAAGAAGTTTACAGAAAAATTAATACAACTTCCTTAGATAATGCTGATTCAAGTCAATAATTGTGAGTACTGGATAGAAATGTGCATTTTCAATTCTATAGAAGAAGATACTGATGCTTATTCAGATTGGTTGAGCAATAAAAAACTGCGTCCATACATTATTTTAAATAAAAAAAGAACCCTGCAGCCAGAAGAAACGTTGACATGGCTCATGAATCTGAAAGTTCCACAAGCTAATGGAAAAGTGGTTTAAAAGTAGTGGTATTGCCCAAATTTGTATACAAATAAGTCTGAATAAGAGAGACTAAAAATAACATTAGAAACAGCTTTAGTGTTTCCAAAAAAAATATTCAGGAGGAACGATAAATGCTCATTCACACCACGAATAAATTCATTACAGAGATTGAAAAGGCAAAAGGAACGGCTATTCCAATGGGTACGCATGAAAGCAGCGGAAGTTCATGGGTAGCTCATGTCGTTATTTTAAATAGAAGAAAAGCTCAAGTGCTTATGCATTCTGAAACCTTACTCACGCTGGTAGCTTGGCCTCTCAAAAAAGAGGAACTGAGTAAGATCGAGAGAATTATTGATTATGTCAGACACAATTACTTTGATTATTTAGGTCTTAACTGGGTAAAGCAGATGGAGATAGAGGACGAAATAGAGAGTCGGGATATTACCTTTATAAAAGAAGAGAATCCGGGGCTTGTGAGTTACTTAGAAGATACAGTAGATTTTTTGAAATCAGCAGTTAGAGTATATGATGATGAAACCACATTGCAGTTGAAATTAATGGAAAAAGTGAATAACCGATCGCTCACTTATCCTGATGGGTCAACAGATACACCTTTAAATAAATGGGAAAACTTTTTAAGCAATAACGGTTTAGGTGAGAACCTTATTTTCACACCGCCAGTTGTAGAATTAAAGGTGAGTCTTAAATTAGATACGGATCCAGATGTCATTAGAAAACTGCATATTCCTATGACTTATACATTTAATCAGCTGCATGATATTCTACAAGAAGCGTTTATGTGGGACGATTATCACCTGCATCAGTTTGTTTTTGATAGACCGAATGACATGTCCGTTTGTTTAGTAGATGATGATGAGTCTTTTGGGTATAAAGAAAGATTTCAAATTATGAAGTACGATAAAGATGTGCAGTTGATTGAATACCTTCGTTCAGGAGACGTTTTTACTTATGAATACGATTTTGGCGATGATTGGATACATGAGATTGAAGTGACTGAAATTATTGAAAATGCCACTCTTCGCACAGCACGTGTAGTAGAAATGAAAGGCGATCCGGTACCTGAAAATGTAGGAGGAACTGGCGGGTACGTAGAATTCAAACGGGTCATGTCCGATCCTACCGATGAACAATACGACCACTTTTCGCTTTGGAGTGAGAGATACAGAAATCGATTATCTATCCATTCGATGGATTGGATAAATAGAAGTATAGATAGATTTTGATTATCTTATAAATGTGAAATTGATTCTTTCTCTAAGAATATTGGACAAATAAAGTTAGTGATGCCTGAACCAAAAAAATCGATTTATTAGAAATAGAAGCTTTAACTATTCTTATTGATACAACTTTTTTAGCGGATTTGTTTTGCTTTGAAATAGAGTACTTTGATTCATTTAAGCGCAGTTATACCAGCTATAAATTAGAAAATAAGAACATCCTTCGTCTTCGAGATGGAAGTCAATAAAAATATACAAGCAGTAGCTGAAATGTTAGGAAAAATGAAACCTGATAGAGTCAAAAAGCAAACCTTCTAAGTAGGGTTTGCTTTTTTTAAACCGCACTGGTAGGAAGTATTTACTCCAGCTCTTTATTCTTAAAGAATAATTATATCCTGAATTCCCGGATTGTGTAACGAGAAACTACGAAATTCCGCGCAAATAATGTAAAGTTACGTCGTTACAATTTTTAAAAGTATAACGATGTATTCTTAAAAAAATCACGGCCAGACCTTGATATTACAGCATTTATAAATTGACCTAGTTATAAATTATGGGAACTTAGGTTATATATAAAAATTCGATATTAAACCTTATAAGAGTATAACGCTACTATATAGAAAATGATTCAGGAAATTTGTATACATATAATCGTGAATATGCTACAATAAAAACAGATAAGGAACGTACGTTCTGTATGTCTGTCGGTGTCTATATACGTTTCAAACAAGAAGATAAAAAGTTGACAATAGGACTAAAATAGATTATAATTTAGATAATCTTAATGAAGGGCTGAAGTTCAGCCGACCAAAAGGAGTCCTGTAAAAAGGACTCCTTTTGTGTTTTAGGAGGAAAATAATATGGGTGAAAAACCGTTCAAAACGATTAAAGAACAAATAAATATTTTAAAAGATAGAGGTCTCATCTTTCTTTCTGAAGAACATGCAGAAAGTGAGCTTCTTAGATATGGTTACTATGAAATTATCAATGGTTACAAAGATTCGTTCCTAGAAGAAGCAAGCCTGTCTGCTAATGAAAGATACATAGACGGAACGACCTTTGAACAAATTTTTGCTTTATTTCAATTTGACAAAAATTTGCAGCACTCTATCTTTAAAGCAACTATCGAATTTGAACGGATTATTAAAACAGCGATTAGTTATGTGATTAGTGAGAAATATGGATCTAACCAGAGAAACTATTTAATTCGAGAAAATTATAAGAATGGCAGACGAAGTTATTATCAAGGAAAAAGCGAATATGAAATTGATCAGCTGTTTAGAAAGTTTAACGTAATTCCGAAAGAAGTCTCCCCCTTCTAAACGCATGGGTGCGAAGCACCAGTGAAACTGGGAGATGAATGTCGATCAAGCGATAGCTTGAGGTGGTTAATCTGTCCTTTATGGCGTATACTATAATCAGTAGTAATCAACAAAAAGGGAGTGACCACAGTGGAATTGGATGACAATAATCATTCAGTCTTCTTGATGTATTACCATCTGGTTTTAGTTGTGAAATACCGAAGAAAAGTCATCACCCCCTCTGTTTCGGATTATGCAAAAGATATGTTTCTAAGAATTAGCACAACATACAACATCACCCTTATTGAGTGGAACGTTGAAAGAGACCACATTCATATCCTGTTCAAAGCCCAGCCTAATACAGAATTATCCAAATTCATCAATGCCTACAAAAGTGCCAGCTCTCGACTCATAAAAAAGAACTTCCCAGAAGTGAAGCGGAAATTATGGAAAGAAATGTTCTGGTCGAGAAGCTTCTGTCTAATGACAACAGGCGGTGCTCCAATTGAAGTCATCAAAAAATATATCGAAAACCAGGGCGAAGTGAGGTGAAGAATATGTTAAAAGCTTATAAGTATCGGCTCTACCCAAATGAAGAACAAAAAAACTATTTTGCGAACTGTTTTGGTTGTGCCCGCTTCATTTATAACCAAATGCTTAGCAACAAGATCGACCACTATAAAGAGACAAAACAAATGCTCAACAATACGCCCGCTCAGTACAAAGAAGAGTTTCCTTTTATGAAAGCGGTTGATAGTCTGGCTTTGGCGAACGCTCAGCAGAATTTGGAACGAGCCTACAAAAATTTCTTCCAGGATAAATCCATTGGATTTCCAAAATTCAAATC
>NZ_BAAADA010000159.1:0-3193 GCF_039522005.1 Alkalibacterium indicireducens | reverse complement strand
ATTAAATCATGTACGATATCAATGAATAAATCGGGAAAATATTTTATATCCATTCTTGTGGAATCAGCGGACGAAACGCCTCAATTAGTTGAACGGAAGATCGGGATTGATTTGGGTGTTTCGGATTTTGCGATCACCACCAATGATTTAGGTGAGACAGAGAAGCACAAAAACCCAAAGCATTTGTATAAATCTGAAAAGAAACTCAAAAAAGCTCAGCGTTCTTTATCTCGCAAACAAAAAGGTGGAAAGAATCGCAATAAAGCCCGCTTGAAGGTAGCAAAAAAGCACGAAAAGATTGCCAATCAACGGAAAGATTTCTTGCACAAGTTGACGAAAAAGATAACGGACGAAAACCAAGTCATCGTTATCGAAACGTTGTCCAGCAAGAATCTGATGAAGAATCATAAACTGGCAAAAAGCATTAGTGATGCAGGCTGGTATGAATTCGTCCGCCAATTGGAATATAAATCCAAGCAAAAAGGACGGACAATTATTAAAGCAGACAGGTTCTATCCGTCCAGTCAGATTTGTTCGAGTTGCGGACACCGAGACGGGGAAAAACCGCTCCAAATTCGGGTATGGCACTGCCCGACTTGCGGGGAATGCCTTGACAGAGATATCAATGCCAGCAAAAATCTCTTGGCGTTGGCCAAGTAAAAGAAAATCAATGAGGCAGGGACTGCCTTTTGAGCCTACCCCTATCCGATTCCTCTGTCTGTATGAAATCTGTGCAGACAAGAATGGAGTTCGTAGGAAGCCCCCACTTCAAAATCCAAAGGATTTAAGTGGCGAGTAGTTCACGAATGATAGATAGTTCAGATCCTTATGTATATATTAAAGTAGGTTTGGAATTTGAAATTGAAAAGTACAATGTAATTTATCCGAATGAACTAGATAAACTACTGAAGTTAATGTGTATAGATAGATATAACATGATGAAAGTCGGTATACAACTTCCTGACCATGATTAAATCCTAAGGAGACCATTATGGATTACACAACCTTTATGAAAGCTATTGATAAACAAATAAAAAATATGGATGAACAAATGCTTCGTTCATGGATAAGAGACTATGCTCGGAAACTGCCAGAAAATAGCAGATATCATTTTTTAGAGCAATTCAATGAATCGGAATTTGAAGACAAACGGGTAATAGCCACACAGATAGAACATTTTGAAGAGTGGATTAATAGTGTTCGTTCTGAGGAAGTGTTTGTCTATCTTGTGTTAAATGAGTACTATGATGACTGGCACGATGAACCAGATGATGAATTCATTGATGTAAAGGACCCACTAGATGTCTTTGTAGGGTTTAAAGAGGCATGTCAGTTAGCAGAGAATTTAATAGAAAAAGAGATGTATCAGGAAGCAAATGAGTTGTTAGTTAACTTAATCTCAATTGATATTTTTGCATTAGCTGTTCTTGAAGACCAGTATGATGATATCCATTATGACACTACTTTTGAAAATGTAGAATTATTCGATCAGACATATACTGACCGGGATTTTTTTATTCGCTTGTGGCTGTATGCTATAGCAAGGGGTTATACAGGAGAAGAACGGTTGGAAAAGCTATACGAAGTAATGAAAGCGCACCATATTGTTGATATTGACAAGATGAAAACAGTCGGAAAAGAAGAAGTTAATACCGCTAGTTTTGTGGATGAGTGGATTGACTTCTTAATCAGACAATCGGGAAGACATGCATATGACTCATTGATACAGGTTTGTGCTTCATACAAAAATATAAACTTTTTAGAAGATAATATTGAACGTTTCGGTCTGCAGCATCCTCAACTTTATCTCAATTTGCTGGCTAATAAACTGGATCTTCTTTATATTGAAGAGCGGTTAAATGATGGGAGATTTGTTGCCTGGTTTAAACCAAATGAGGTAGAAGAAAAAGTAAGTCAACTATCCCAAAAAGAATGCGAAGACATTTTAGAATTCATCCATTTTGCTAGAGAGAATATGCCTGGGAAGTTGTTTATAAAGTCAGAAATAATGGAGGTTGGCTATACGATTGCGAGTCACTTAAACCATTCTTCTGACATGAAACGATTCAGACACTTAGCCTTTGTTAACCGTTCAAGTCCGATAAACTATTTGTATTTAAGACCTTATCTTAACCCTGGTGAAGAAGTAAAAAAGGTAATAGACTATTGGTCTAATGATGTAGCAAAAGAGACTAATCAAAAGAATTGGGATAATTATTTAACTGAAAACACATTGACCGAAAATGAATATAACAGTATTCCACTTTTTACTGGGGATGCTTTTTCGTTTTACATAAACTGTAAAGAAAATAAAACGATTCTTGGTTGGAGCTATGACAGTATTGGTCTAGCTATTCCATTATTTTTACTGCTGCTTAGACAAACGGACGAAGAGTCACCTGTTAAAGGAATAATGGAGGACGAGGTAAGGAGCCGTTTAGTGACTCATCCAAGAGATCGAATCATTTTTAACCGGCTGTTCAGACAGCTGACACACACAACGTCTCTTTCTGAAACCGAAAGAGAAGACATACTGAATTGGATTAAACAAACGCTAGATAGACGAACAGAGGCATTGCTGAGGGAGAAAGTTAGAAATAGCTACCATAAAGCAGCAGAACTAATCATCGCTTACGGAGAAGTCATCGAATCCATGGGTAATCCCGGAGCCAAAGAAACAATCGCAAATGACTATCTCAAAAAGTACAGCCGATTCAACCGCTTTAGAAAAGAAGTGAAAGAGTTGTTGTAGGATTTACAAAAAATCGAATAGCGAGAGGAACAGAAATAGAATTAATCGTGTTATTGTATAAACGAGTTTATAGAGTATGAGGTCACATTTTTGTCTAGCAGAAATATCTACATTTATTTTAGTAGTCATAGGCTGAAAGTAATTGTTCTCAAGAAAAAATAAACATATGATGTGCTAAGTGTAAAAATAAAATGTAAAACAGCAGACAAGACACAAAATGTCACACTTTGTGTCTTGTCTGCTGTTATTGATTATAATTAACTTTTTTAGAAGAAGTTTTGAATAACTTCGCTTATTTTCTCTATTAAATCTGATTTTAAATGTGTAAGTGGAGTTCCTATAACCCGGGAAGTGGGATCAATACTTCTTATCACTAGTGTTGCATAAAACTTAGAATAAATAGGTTTTATAGGTTGTTACTTTTATCACAAGTAGTTTTCG
>NZ_BAAADA010000158.1:25104-25323 GCF_039522005.1 Alkalibacterium indicireducens | reverse complement strand
CTCTACAAGAGGAGAATTACGGATTCTAGGCTTTAAGCCGACGGCTTTATCAAAAGGAATCACACTTTTTTTGTCTTCTTTTCGCATACGGTGGCGTTCAAAATCAACGGTTCCGAATGTAAATTGAAGCGTACGGTCAGGCACACTGTCAATCTCATATCCTTGTTCTTTGTAATCATGAAGTAATTCTAAATCAATCTGTTTAATAGCGGCACTGAG
>NZ_BAAADA010000158.1:0-25056 GCF_039522005.1 Alkalibacterium indicireducens | reverse complement strand
TTTGATTCATAAGAAGACCTCTTTCTCTAGCGTTGTCGTTATCTCTAGATTAAGGGTCTTCTTTCTTTTTGTCTAGGTCGAATTTCCCCTCTTCCGACATTAATTTTACACATAGACTCAACAAGAAAAGAAGGATATAAATGAATCGTACACAAAAAATGATCTATATTTCTCTGCTATCCGCTCAGGCTGTCATCTTAGGTCTGATCGAACGCGGGATTCCTTTTCCGTTTGCCTTTGCACCCGGTGCGAAGCTGGGAATCGCTAACTTGATAATCATCGTCGCCATCTATACGCTTCCTTTTAAGGACAGTTTTAAAGTGTTGTGGATGCGGCTTTTGATGACCACCTTATTAGGCGGGACGATTTCGACTTTTCTTTACAGTACTGCCGGAGCACTGCTCAGTTACTTCGGGATGCTGATCGTTAAATTTATTGGTGGTAAACACGTCAGCATCATCGGTGTGAGTGCGACAGGCGGCATCCTTCATAATCTAGGCCAACTACTGGTGGCCAGCACGATCGCACAGACCTGGACCGTTCTGCTCTACTTGCCTGTCTTATCTTCGATCGGTATCCTTTCAGGGATCGCCATCGGAATAGCCGCTAATTTCCTGATGGATCATGTGTCCACCATCCAGCGCTTCAGAGAAACGCAGGAGGAAAAAAAAGACCTAAAATCTTCAGGAAGCTGAATAAAGGCGTTTCCTGAAAAAATAGACTCGAAGACTTGTGATACAAGCCTTCGAGTCTATTTCTTAATTAACCTTTAACTATACATATATTTTATATTCTCTTTATCAAATTCAGGAATCTTTTGATCGGTTATAAGGATACAATCCTTAACATCAAATGCTTTACTCAAAGCTTTCTTATTATATTTAGTAACATCAGCTAATACATAGGTTTGGGAGCTATTTCGTAACGCTATTATCTTCTTAGTTGCTTCCTTTATATCAGGGGTATTAATTCCCACGTTAATACCAAAACCAGTTGACCCTAAATAAGATTTATCAAAAAACAAGTTACTCATATCTTTATCGGTAGAAGATCCAGATATAGAACCTATCGTATAGTTAACTACCCCGCTAAGTGTGTAAAAACTAGTTATATTAGTATTTCTTTGTTCCATTAATAGATGAGTATTTGTTGTAATTACCTTAACATTTTTTGCTACTATATACTTGACCATTGCTAACGTTGTTGTCCCAGAATCAATGTATATTACATCATTGTCTTGTACAGTAGTAGCAGCTATTTTTGCTATATACTCTTTCGCATCTTTATTTAAGTGTAATTTTTCATTAGCAGGCACTTCATGCGAGGCGCCCTTCAGCTTAACTCCTCCTCCTCTTAACAATGTTACATAGTTTTCTTCCTCAAGTACTTTTAAATCTCTTCTTATTGTTGATTCCGAATATTTCGGAAATACATCAACAATATTCTCTATAAATAATACATCATTTTTTTCAAGTTCTTCGAGTATTCTTTTTTGTCTCACATAAGGTATCATAATCTTCTCCAAAACAGACATTATTTTATATTGCTTTGACTTCTTCCAAAGTAGGCATTGATTCTTGAGCACCGACGTTCTTAATAGTTAAGGAACTGGCTTTGGAAGAAAAGAGACCTAGTGATTTTAAATCGTAACCACATAAAACACCGTAAGCCAAAGCTCCAACATAAGAATCCCCTGCACCCGTAGTTTCAACTACCTTAGTATCATAGGGGTCAAGAAAAATCATATTTTTCCCATCGTACAGTAAACTTCCTTTTGATCCCAACGTAATAACTATAGTGTTCCCGGTAATATCATTCAACTTAACTATTGCAGTCTTAGCATCATCTATACTTCTGATCTGAATATTTGTATAAAAGTTTGCTTCTTCTTCATTGACGACGAAGTAATTAACTTTCTTCAAACTGCTAAGTGATATTGCTTTGCTGGGTGCTGCATTTAAAACAACTTCACATTGGTTTTCGGATGCAATTCGAATGACCTTCTCTACTATATCTTTCGGTATTTCTAGTTGAAGTATCACTATTTTACTATTAATAATAATTTCTTCGACACTGTCAATATAAGATTTATCTAAGGAGTAATTTGCCCCAGAATATACTGTGGACAGTAACTCTCCATTTTCAAAAGAATTAACTATTCCTAGACCGGTACCTTTATCGCTTCTTTTTATATAATTAGTATCTATTTTGTATTGATCCAAATTATTTATTAGATAATCACCAAAGTAATCGTTCCCAACCATCCCTAGCATTTTAGTGCGCAAACCCAATTTGGAACATTGAACTGCTTGATTTGCTCCTTTTCCACCAGATACCATAGTGACCTTTTCAACTAAAATTGTTTCCCCAATTTTAGGTAGTCTATCTTGCTTAATAATTATATCATAATTCAAACTACCTATTACAGCTATGTCATTACTCTTCATAATTCTCAAACTCCATTTTCCTATTTTAGTTTAATACTTAATACCAAAAAATATATTCACAAATGTTATTTTACGACACTACCTTTTTCTTTGAAAAGCGAAGTTTTCCTAAACTGTTTTGTAACACTTCAAAATATGCAGCAATAATAATTATTGCTCCTGTAGCAATAAACTGCCAAAATGAGTCTACCCCAGCTACCACTAATCCAACTCGTAAGCAAGATAACAAAATTGCTCCAAGTAATGTACCTACCATATTACCTTTCCCTCCGGCCATACTAATTCCTCCAATAGCGGCAGCCGCTATTGCATTTAATTCATAACCCTGGCCAGTAGCAGGCTCTCCCGAACCTAAGCGAGCTAGGAGGACCATTCCTGCTAGCGCTGCTCCAATACCACTTATGCCATATGCATAAATCTTAACCCTATCAATATTTACACCTGATAAATACGTAACCTCCTCATTTCCTCCGACTCCATAAATATAAGTTCCCAACTTGGTGTATTTTAGTAATATTTGTGTAAATGCCGCGAATATTAACAAATATATTATAGAAAAAGGGATATCGATAATAATATCATTATTGAACATACCTCTAAAGTTGCTTGGAATATTTAATATTGGCCATCCCCCGGTATATACATAAGCGATTCCTCTATAAATACTCATTGTACCTAAAGTAGCAATAAAAGGTTGTAATTTTAACTTTGCCACTAAGATACCGTTTATTGCACCTAAAACAAATCCTAAAAACATTCCAATTACTATTGCAATAAGTGGGTTAACTCCACTTACTAATAGATCTCCTACAATAACGATTACTAAAGCAAATGTAGAACCTACTGACAGATCGATTCCACCAGTTAATATAGTAAATGATATTCCTAAAGCTATTACCCCGTTAATAACTGTCTGATCAAGTATATTAATTAAGTTATTTCTACTTAAATATATAGGCTCGATAACAGAAAAAATAGCGATTAATATTACAATAGCTACCACTAAACTGAGTTCTCTCTTAGTAGACATAGATAATTTTTTCATCTCTTATACTCCCATCACATGTTTAATTATTTTCTCTTCAGTTAAGTTTTCATTTTTCATTTCTATTATTTTATTCCCTTCCCGCATTACAATTATTCTGTCTGCTATTCCTAGCAATTCTGACAACTCTGAAGATACAATAATTATGGATTTTCCGTTTTTAGTTAAATCAGTCAATATTTGATAAATTTCAGACTTAGCACCGACATCAACGCCTTTTGTAGGTTCATCAAGAATAAGTATGTCAACATCCGCAGATAACCATTTAGAAATTACTACTTTTTGCTGATTTCCACCACTTAAATTATTGGTCAAATATAATGGGTCATTCGGCCTTAGGTTTACGCGCGAACCGATATTTCTTGAATTGGAATGGATTTTATCAAATTTAATAAATCCATTTGCAATAAAGCTATCTATATGAGATAACGAAATATTTAAGGAATTGTTAAAGTATTTGTTGAAACCTTGAGTTTTCCTGTTCTCAGGGACTAAACCTATACCATGTTTTACAGCTTGCTCTGGACTTTTAATATTTACAAGCTTATCGTTTATTCTAATGTCTCCACTAGATTTTTTTAAGGCTCCAAAAATAGTAAGCATAACATCAGTACGTTTAGACCCTACAAGTCCCGAAAAACCTAGTATTTCACCTTTATTTAAATGAAAAGATATATTACTATACACTCCATCTAAACTGAGTTCATCTACTTTCAACACTACATCTTTTGAAGTTGTTCTGCTATTTTTGTACTTTAAAACTTCTACGTTTCTACCAACCATCTTATTTACCAATTCTTCTTTGTTTATATCATTAATTCTTTTATTGTCTATACATTGACCGTCCCTTAGTATTGTTAGAGAATCACTAATTTCAAATATTTCATCGAGATGGTGAGTAATAAAAATTATAGTAATATTTTGTCTTTTCAGTTCATTTATCACTTCAAATAGAGAAGTGATTTCTTTTTTTGACAATGACGCAGTGGGCTCATCCAGTGAAATAATGCTCGCTTTATGGTATAAAGCTTTTGCAATTGAGGCCATTTGCATCTCACCGATATTTAAATTTCTAGCTAAGTCTTCACTTTTGAAATTTACATTTAATTTTTTCAAAATTCTGTTAACTTCTTGGTTAATCTTCTTATTATTAACAAAAAAATTTTTTTTAGGTTCATACCCTAAAACTATATTTTGTCCAACTGTTAACTCTGAAATCATAGTTACCTCTTGATGAACTTTTACTATCCCTTTGGATAGAGCTTCCTTCGCATCCTTGAAGTCCACTTCTTCACCATGAATGCTTACTGCTCCATCATATTCGGAATAGATTCCGTGTAAGATGTTAAGTAATGTCGATTTACCTGCGCCATTTTCTCCTACTATTGAATGAACATTACCACGTTCAATTGAAAAACTTACATTATCTAAAGCTTTTACACCTGGAAATTCTTTGGTTACATTTCTAAAAATCACTGCTTGCTCTCTGTTGCTCAATATTATCCCCTCACTTTAGTAGTCAAAATAGATGACTGGATATTAAATTAGAAGGAAACATAATAAAGTTTCCTTCTAATTTAATTTTATTCATTTATTTATTCATTAGAATACTCCGGTTCTTCCCAGTCAATAATTTCTTCTGCTGAAACATCAACGTTTGAACTATCAATAACGGCTTGTGGTGTCCATAGTACAGCTGGAATCTCCTGCCCACCAATTTTTCTTAACATCATTTCTACAGCAATTTGACCTTTATATAATGGGAACGAATCAACAGTAGCATCCATCTCGCCTTTTCTAATCGATTCGTATGCCTCTCCAATTCCATCTACTCCCATTACTAGAATGTCTTTTCCGGAAGAATTAACTGCTTCTTGAACTCCTAAAGCCATAGTGTCGTTATTTGCAAAAATAGCATCTAAATCATCATGTTGATTGATCCAAGTATCCGCTATATCTTTTGCTCTTCCACGATCCCAATCTGCATTTTGTTTCTCTACAATCTCAATATCTGGGGCATTCTCTGAGATCCAGTTTTCAAAACCTTCAGTACGTTGACGAGCTGCAAATGCTTTAGGCATACCCATAACAATTGCTACCTTTCCTTCATCTCCAATTTGTGCATGTAACCACTCTGCAAGCGCTTCTCCATTTTCAATAGCTCTAGGACCAACGAACGAAGGAGCAATCTCAATCAAGCCATCGTTAACATTTATCACGTCTATATCATTTTCAAGAGCATTTTCTACACCCGGAATCAAGTTTCCATCAGAAATAGGTGATAAAAGCAGTCCATCGAACTCTCTGTTAATCATATCACTAACAATTGATAATTGACCTTCTTCGTCGTTCTCTCCTTGAGGAGATATTATATCGATATTAATATTAAAACCGTTTTCATTAAATTTTTCAGCTCCAGTTTCCATGCCTTCTTTCAATGTTCTCCAATACTCATTTTCAAATGCCTTAGCCACTCCACCTAGATTAAGTTCTTCTGACGTTACAGGAACACCCCCTAACTCATCACGAACTTCATCTAAAGTTTTTCCATCTGCATTATCAGGGTTGAAACCTTCCGCTGATTCAGTTTCTTCTACTATTTCAGCCTCATTTGATTCAGCCTCATCATTTTCGCAAGCAATTAAAGTTGTTGTAAGTGTCAGTCCTAAAATTGATAATAAAACTTTATTTTTTATTTTCATTTTTTTCACTCCTTTTTTATTTTAAAAACTCAATCATTAATTTATGTGCTGAAATTCCGTCATTTGCATTAATTGTGTTATCAATTTTGTCCATTCCTAGAATATCTATTTTATTGGAAATCAAATTAAACATTTCAACATTTTGTTCTATCTCATTAGTTGTATTTTCTCTAAGTGGAAATGTATCAAAATATACTGTTGTGTTTGGTTTGTATTTTTTTAAGTAATAAATAAATTCAACAGTTTGGAAGAATGATGAAGCCCCTATCATCAAACCATTATCTTGAAAACCATAACCATCATTAATATGAACTCCTAACAGTTTGTTCCTCATGTTAGCCAGGCTTAAACTAAATGCAGGATTCTCTTTTTTCATTAACATATGGCAATAATCGACAGTAACTCCTACGTTCTCTCTGTTAATATCATTTACAATTAACAAAGTACTTCCAATACTATCTATTAATGCATACGCTCTTTCTTCGTAAGGTTTATATTCTATACTAAAGTCTACTTCCTTGTTATAGTCAGCCAATTCCTGAATTTTTTCTTTTACTTGGGTCCAGACTTTTTCATAATTCAACTGAAAAGAATAATCGAAACCATCATGCCCCAACCAAATCGTTATTATTTTGCCTCCCAAAGTACTACATACATCTGCAGCGTCTTTGCTCAGCTTCATTGCGGATTCTAAAATTGATGGATCTGTATTTCCTAAATCACCATTAATAAATCCATTTCTGAATCTTAAAGCTATTCCATTTAATTCTAAACCTGTTGAGGATAACTTTGATTTTATTTCTTCTATAGAAACATCTTTAAAATGTTCTGGATAATTTAAGTCTACTGATGTTATTCCATCGATTTTCGAAACCAACTCCAAAGCTTCTAATATATCTCCCTTCACCTCTGGTAATATTGAATTTAATCTAGTTGCTAATTTCAAGATTTTACCCTCCTCATGTAAACGCTATCTTACAATAATAAGTTAACATATTAATTTCATGTTTGCAATACTTGTTTTCGTTTTATTTCATTTATTTTCATTTTTTTTTACTCTTTTACTCTCAATACAATTTATCGGCATCTCCAAAGTTGCTATCATTTAAAAAGCTAGATTGAATCTAAAGAATATTAGATTCAATCTAGCTTTTTATTTGTTTAGTATAAATTTTAGATGTGATTTTACTTTTAAGATTTCACTAAAGAGTTTATAGAACCTTCCACTAACTGTATTTTGCAATGTAAAAGTGGTTCTTTCCAATGTTAGTTGACTGAATGGAATCTCTCCAACAATAAGACTTTATTTCTTAAAAGAGCGAAGGAACAACGACCATACATGATGCGCTTGATCACTTTCAGTTTATTGATCGATCCTTCAACCAGGCCGTTGCTGTATGGGGATTGAATAGCCATGAGGACCGCGTCTAGATCCTGTTTTGTTCCGTCCACAAAACTATGCAATTCTTTGTAGGGCGACTGCTCCGCTTGAAAAAGCCAGTCTCCCATTCCTTTACCGTCATGCGTTTCAAGCATTTTTTTAAATATCTGTATACTGTCGTATAGCTCTTTGACAAATGGATACTGCTCAAACAGGCATTGTGATTCTTCCGGTGTTAATTTCTCGAATGAGTATTCTGGCTGATATAACAGCTGAAGGACATAGCTCCTTTGGATGGTATAACGAGGGGATAAAGGCTTGTTGGTTCGCTGTCGATCCTTTTTCATTCCAGACACATAGTGACGAACCAGTGAAGAAGACCCTTTATATCCCTTTTGGCGAATCAGTTCTTCAATCGTACTTGCCATCAAGCCTTTCTCGAAGGCCAGATTAATATCGGTATAAAAAGGAGACAAAATGCTGGCTCTCTTCTTAGAACCCGTTGCCTTCGATACAGCCGTGACTTCTTTAGTGATATACCGTTTAATCGTTATCGGATTTTTGTCGAGTTCACGGCCTATGGCCGAATACGTGTAGCCTAATTGCTTTAATCGCATCGCTTCATGGATGACTTTTTCCTTGCGGCGAACGGTTTCATTATGTCGTTGCTCAGACAGGGGTAAAGAAACAGTGAATGAGTTAGCAGCTAGCTTGTCGTAGGTTCGCGCATCCATATTGAGTGCCCGACAGGTAGCTGTTTTAGTCCATCCATTTTTGTTCAGCTCTTTTGCTCGTCGCGCTTTTTCAGCAGCGCTCAACTGTCGGTTGTTATCCGCAGCCGATAAAGATAAAGCGAGCGTTTTAGGTTGCTTGATCCCCTTTAAAGGGACGTTTACCGGTAGATGATTCATCCAATAGGTTTTGATATAATCGGTCAGATTTTTGATTAAATGAAACCGCTCATTCACTTGAATAGCCTGTGGATGTGCCGTTTCGATCGCCTTTTTATAGGTGTTAGATCCATCACGAGAGACGATCAACAGGTTCGGAAAATAAGCAAGCCATTTACTGACTGCCTCGGTCTCTCTTGAATCAATCAAATCAATCACTTGATGGGTAAGAGAGTCAACCAGAATCGTACCGTAGCGTAACTTTTTCTTCATGGCGAAATCATCAATGCCACAGACAAGGATCGGATTATGATCAGGGCTTAAGACGCTCCTTATGGAGCAGATTGCAGATCGTACTTTTTCCGATATTAGCCGTACCTTTACGGATCAGTTTAACAGCAGTGATCGAACTGCAGTGAATAGCGATGGATAATACTTCCTCTTCCAAACGCTTCGTTCGGGTGGCTTTCTCAGCGATACACTCAAAGCGTTCAGAGAACGTTTTATGATCGCACTCTAGGTTCTTACATAAGAATTTACGGTTCTGCATCTTAATCTGGACCTTGTGTCCTTGTATCGGTAAGTCCTGAAACTTTCTCGGGTATAAAGAGTGAACACGGGAAGAAACCTGACCACAGTATGGACAAGGGACTTCTAAACGAGTAGAAGAAACGGTAATCGTAAAGGTGTGGTTTGTGAATGAATGAGATTCATACTCTAAACACGGATCAAGTACCTGTATCAATTCGTACATGGTTCCCCACTTCTTTCTTCTTTTCTTAATTATACTCCTCACTTTTCTCTAAATAGAAGCAATAACAACTGACTTTGGAAAGAACCATTTTCTCTGTACATATTACAGGAAAAGTGCTATTATGTCTATGTTTTCACAAGATTAGATTTGTTATAATAATTCTTTAATGACCATAGCTACTTGACGGTATTTATGGCAAACTGTAACTATTACAACTCCCTTTAGAAAAGAAGGATATAAATGAACCGTACACAAAAAATGATCTATATTTCTCTGCTATCCGCTCAGGCTGTCATCTTAGGTCTGATCGAACGCAGCATCCCCTTTCCGTTTGCCTTTGCACCGGGAGCGAAACTGGGCGTTGCGAACCTGATCATCATTGTTGCCATCTATACGCTTCCCTTTAAAGACAGCATGAAAGTCGTCTGGATGCGGCTTTTGATGACGACTCTGCTTGGCGGAACGATTTCTACCTTTATGTACAGTACAGCTGGAGCGCTTCTCAGCTATGCCGGCATGCTCCTCGTAAAATTTATCGGAGGCAAGCGTGTCAGTATCATCGGGGTCAGTGCAACAGGTGGTATCCTGCACAATCTGGGGCAGCTGCTCGTTGCCAGTACCATTGCCCAGACCTGGACTGTGCTCCTTTATTTGCCGGTGCTCTCCTTTATGGGTATTCTGTCAGGAATCGCCATAGGAATAGCGGCCAACTTTCTGATGGATCATGTCACCACCATCCAGCGTTTCAAGAAGGCGCATGAAGAAAAAAAAAGTGACCGACGTAAGCAGAAAATGGCTGAGACGCTGGCATAAAATATTATAAGTAAAAGAGGCTGAGACAAGAGTAATCTTAAATCATAACCCTAACCATCAGTTGGTACCTATTAAAAGATAAAAAAGCACGCTTCCCATTTTTACAGGTTAATCACCTGATAATTGGAAGCGTGCTTTTTTATAACGAGTTCTGCATTAACTTTTATTGTAAATTATATAATAGAACTCAGCTCGTAGATGCTCTGTGAAAATAAAATTAAATTTATTAATATTTTTATTTTTTAATCTAATAAGTAATTCGTCAAATCGTTTACAACAAAAAATGATGATATTCTTATTACAAGAAGGTGATAATTTGAACATTACTCAACTACTTATTTTTAATTTAAAGGCGAAATACGGTAACTTAGTTGCTGCAAGCCGGCATGTAGGAATAAGCGCTGCAACTCTTCAGAACTGGGCAGATAGTAAATCAAAACCAAATATGACTCATTTAAATATTATATCTAACACAACAAAAATAAATGCATCATTATGGATTAGTGAAAATTTCTTAGTCTTGTCTTCTCAGTCGGAATACACTGAAACTGTCTGCTTGCACAATTACTTTAGAGTTAATATAGACTTTTACCTACGCCAAACTGGAAAACGGAGGAGGGATTTTGTAAATCAGTATAACAATAGTTTTATAGACTCAATGTCTCCTAACACATTTGATGGATACCGATCTGGAAGGACAGTAAACATACCGCTTCACAGGCTAGAAGAACTCTCTACGTTTTTTAACTGTGAGCCAAATAATTTAATTGAGGTGAGAAAACATGCGTAAGAAAGACAACATTGAAAATATATTAAACACAGATATGCTTACAACTGCAGTAAGTAATATTGAAAATAAAATTGACGGAACAATTAAAAGTTCTTTTTCTTTTAAAGGAAGAAAGTCTCCTGCGATAATTGAGGCAGTAATTTCTGCTTTTACGAATGAAGAGGACAATGTACTAGATCCTTTTATTGGTAGTGGGACTTCTATCCTAGCTACTCAAAAAACAAACCGTAAATTATCAGGCTCAGAACTTGATAATTATACTTATCATGTAACTAAGCACCTTTTTGAAGATAGAAATGAAATTGAATTAGAGAGAATGTTTAAGTTAGTCGAAAATCAAGTCCGTTCAGATATTCAGGAATTGTACGAAACTTCTTGTTGTGGTGAAAAAAACTTCATTCAAAAGACCTTTTTCGATCCTAGTCCCACTACTGGAGGGGACCGTGATGGTTATTTCAACCCAGAACCGAATAGGGATATCAAAAATGGAAGAAATGTGAAGTTGATAAATAAATGTACTGTCTGCGGTGAAAAATCTAAACGCTTTTCAGAAGAGGACTGGGAAAAGTTGGTCGAAGTCAACCAACTAGATGTGTCAAATTTTCCAAATGATCAATATATTGAGAATAGTAGAATAAATATCACTGCCTCTACAGGAGCAAACTACTATGGGAAAATTTTTACTCACAGAAATAAGGTAGCACTATTAAAATTGCAAGAAGCAATATCCTCGTTACCGACATCCGTGGAGAAAGATTTTTTACAACATTCATTAGTCTCAAGCTTGAAGCTTGCTAGAACTGCTATGTATGGTAGTAGCACTGACATTTTATATCATGTATTAATGGAAAAAGCTCAGGAGATGAATGTTTGGGAATTATTTACGAAACAGTATAACAACTTCCTGAAATTTAAAAGGAAGTATCATTATTCTCAAACTGATAATTTCAATTCAGGCTCCGACTATTCAATTGAAAATAGTGACTACATTGACTATCTTTCTAGTCAGGATCCACCAGAAAAATATGACTTAATAATTACCGATTTCCCATATACTGATCAAGTTCCATATTTAGAACGAAATCAGTTATTTAGAATTTGGTTAAAACATTTTTCTGATCATCCTGAGCAGTTTGAACTGACACAAGAGATGCTCGATAAAGAAATGGTAGTAACAAACGCTCCTTCAAGAGAAAGCAAAGATATTGAGAATTACTATAAGGATATCGATAAAATGTTTAATACTCTAGGAGATCATTTGGATGACTACAAACCCCTTATCTTTTTCATTAAATTGGGAAAAAAGAAATACTTCAATGTTTTTGCAAATATAATAAATTTTGCTCGCAAAAATGGCTTTGAATATGCTGCACGTGTTGGGGTCGAAAAAAACGATCCTACTCTTAGAAAACAGTCTGCGTTTAACAACACACTATTAAATGAAGTATTGGTAGGTTTTGTAAAACTTCCCGAAAAAGATAGATATCTTTTCATTGATAATCTCAATTATGAACATCAGATTGTAGAAACAATATATTCTCTTGTCAAAGAAAAAAAGGCTTTATCTATGTCAGAAGCAGTCTCAGCTATTAAAAATGATTTACAAGTTAACCACAACACTATTCCTGATAAAGTATTGTTGGGTAAAATTGCTAATATTATTGAAAATAATTTTAGAGTTAGCGAGAACCAGGAAATTTCTCTGAGTAATACAATATTATATATTGAACAAGAGGATAACAATAGAGACAATCTATTTTCGAAGGTTTACAACTTAATCCCTATGTTTATAGATACACTATTCGAGAAAAACAATGGTCGCTTTGTTCTAGAAGACCTCTATGTAGAGCTCGTAGACAACTTAACAGATGGGACTACATCAATTTTTCAAGAATTACTAGATGACTCTAAAAATATCAACATGATAGTCCAGTTATTAAATCAGCTTTGTGATAGAAATGACAAATACTATATTCCTCTAAGAATGCATGAAGACATCCCTGAGGATGCCATAGATATTATTAAAATGGATCCTTATGATTTTGAAGAGCTTTGTAAAAAAATGCTCTCTAAAGAAGGATTTACCGACGTAATTCGAAAAGGAGGTAGCGGAGATTTAGGCGTTGACCTTTTAGCTAAAAAGTTTAATGGAAATGTTGAAGAAAAATGGCTTATCCAGTGTAAGCGTTGGGTTAACAACATTGATGCAACCCCGTTACAGCGTTTAGACTCTGAACGTGCTAGACTAGCTGCTGACAAAATCGAATGCATCACTACCGCTCATTATACTTCCGCAGCTAAATCAATTGCTAAAGATCGGAAAGTAATCATCACTGATGGTATAGATTTGATAAAACGACTAAATAAGCAGTTTCCTGGTCACTACTTTAACTCTTTACTTCAAAATTAATTTGATCCTGATTCTTAATAGAGCATAATCAATTAGGAATCTTCAAAGTAAGAAGCACAACTCCGTTAAACCAGATAACTTATCTGACATAACAGAGTTGTGCTTCTTTGTATTCAACATTATAGTATACAAATGATACTATTTGTTTATCTATGTTCTAACGAATCTCTATTTTAGATAATGTTGCCCAAGAATTATAGTAACTTAAAAAATTCTAGGGTTTATGGTATCTTCCACTTCCCAGTTTCCTTACTCCATATTAATTTATCCTCAAAAAAATCAACTAAAGATTTATATTTACTGGCAAATTTATTTAACCATCCGTTCTCTATTAAAACTTCCATTAATCCATTGTCATATAGTTCAGGGGTTGATAATGCACCATGGTCAGAGGCTGAGATTAATATTTTCGCTTGATCAAAAATACTTTTCTCAATTATTGGCATTTCTGTATCTATCTCTACCTTAGGTAGTGGAACTTTAATATTTTGAAAGAACAGAACAGCATCACCATTTAGTGACTTTTTTGGACTCAGTATGTTCTTTACTGTTTTAGATTTTTTTATATGAACTTGAGAAACAAATTTAAAGCCATTCTTTTCTAATATATTAATCAGTTTAACCCAAATATTGAGATTACTGTCATGGAAAAACAAGCACATATATCCATCTTCTTTTAGTTTTTTTGAGCACATCTTAAAAACTTCATCTAATAAATCAAAGTAACCTTCTTCCGTTTTATCTCTCTTAGGAGATGATGAAACGACTATTTCGTCATCTAAATTAAATTGTAAATTCAAAAAAGGTTTATAAAGTTGCATGTACTCGGAGTATAAAACTTGTTCCATATATGGCGGATCTGTAATAATTAAACTTACCGAATCATCCGCTATATCTTCTCTCGTAATATGTTGACTACCCTTCTTAAGCATTAATGCATTATTTGAATTTAACTTAGCAAATTTTGATACAAGAGAATTTGGATAATAATTCTTTTGAGTATATTTTATAGTTTTCTCTATAGCTTTAATTTTTCTCTGGAGAGTAGTTATTATATTTTTCTCAACACAGTTAATTTTGGGTATCCATAGTGGCCATTGTGAATTAGAGTGAGTATCACTTATTTTAGATAAATGTAGTATGGACATTAATAAATATTTTGGTATATTGGAATACTCGTAACTATTAATTTTAGAAGTTAATTTGTCCAAAATCATAAAATTCCTTGGGGTAAAAATGTAACTTATTCTATCCTCTTTGCCCACTGCAATTTTGGAATTATGAATCAATTCTATATCTTCAATAGTATTGGTCTCGTATTCCTGAAATAACATTTTTTTGTAGTCTTCTCTGGAAGGAAGTTTACTCATTTTCCCACACTTAGCACACTCATAATATACAGAGTGTATTTTCACTCCATCGTTGTTGGTTCTGTGAGGCTTATCAAATATTATTTTAGAAATAGTAGCTTGTTCTTTACATATTTCACATTCTGTCTCATAATATTTTTGAAATTTATTTATATCGCTAGAAAATTGATTTAATACCTCTCTAGCTTTTCCATTAAACATGTCTCCTAATAGAGTATTTGATATAAATAGTGGCATTTCATTGACGTCACACCCAATTGCATTCCTATCAATACCTTTTTTTACACTTTCTAATATTGTTACACCAGAACCCATAAAAGGATCGAAGACAATCTCATTTCTTTTACTTAGACCTTTTATCAACTCGTCAATTATATTAAATGACTTTTGAGACCAATATAAATGAGAGTTATACAAGTCATTTCTAGAAGTGGGCTTAATACTATTTAATACTTTCTTCAATTCTCTTACGTTATAATTCTCTTCATCCACTTCTCGTTCATGTCCACATACGATTAAATACTCATAAACCTTTTTTCTAGTACTGTTTCTATGATTAGCATGATTATGAGTAGTCTTTTCTAAGTAAACTAAGGAGTCTCCATAAATTTCCTTGGCTAGATCGACTAACTCTTCTATTGTGACAGTATACCTATCGATTGCTTGTTTTGCTTGATTCTCAGGGTAGGCGTAACTTAATACGACTTTGATACAATTTCTTTTAGAGAACTCTAAAAGATTTCTCAATTGATCTTTCGCTTTACTTCTTTGACTCAGCTTAGATTGGTTTCTTCCTTCAGTATATAAACCTTTAGTAAAGGCATTTCTATACATTGTTAATTCTGGATAATCGTAGTTAACTGCCACATTTAACAAATGATAGTACCTTGAGTACTGCATATCTGTATAAGGCGGATCTGCATATATAACTGTCGGGCTGTACTTAAGTATTTTGTCGTTTAATATATCTTCAAAGTTTTCATTATAAACAATATGATTTCCACTATTCTTATTCACTCTAAGATCAACAAAATCTTTTAGTTTAATAAAAAAGTATTTAATTATACTTTTCTTACGCTGTATTATGTGTCTGTCAGCATTTTTTTCAATGTTTAAAGGCTGTGCCATATGACCATCTTTCGAGAAAACTACCTCTTTCATAGCATAAAACAAACACGCATAAAGTACATCCCTATCTTCTTTCTCTAGTTTATTTATAGCAAGTATTATAGTGTCTATTTCAATAGATTGCTTAAGTCCAAAATAAGAACCAGCATAATAATATTCAAATAAGTCGTATTTATTCTTATTTTTTAGACTCAAAGGGGTTATACCACTGCTAGCATCCCAAACTGTAGGGATCTTATTATATAATTCAATCAATCCTTCATTGTTTTCTTCGCTTACTAATTTTTCTTCAAGTTTGACATGAGATTTATCAATTTTACGAATAAAATGATAATCAAACAATTCATTAAACCTGTTACTTAAATCAACTAATTCTTCTTGAGTGTGTTCTTCAATTAGCAAAGATGCAGATATAATACTGGCATATTTCTCAGCATCATTAGCAATCACGCGATATTTATCTTTCAGCCCTCTACTAACAGAACCAGATCCAGAAAAAAGATCAACAACAGTATCTCCTGGATTGGCTATTTCGTCAATTTCTTTACTAATAAAAGGCATTAGAGACGCTTTATTCCCTTGATAATTTAATATATTTATAGTTTTCAACTTGTCTCACCTCAGTTAGATTATCATACCAAAATATAGTACAACTAACAACTACAAATAGATTTATTGTATGATTTTTTTCGCATCGGATTTTTTTATATAATATTTTTACTATAAATAGAATTAAGGGAGTAATGATAGCATCGTAGTGTATGTTACTTATTCAAAATATAATTTCTATATTTAATCGCTAATGAGCTGAGTAATCCTAGATACTATTCATATTGAAAATTCACCATTAAATGAACTCTAATTTGAAGTATCCTTAATCTTTGACGTGGTTCTTTTTTCTAAAAATTCTTTTCCTATAATTTCCAGTAATCCTGATAATGTAGTTCCTTCATCAATTGCGGCTTTTTTTAACTCTATATGTAGTTTTTCTGACATTGTTATATTAATTCTTTTTTTATCAGACATCATATTTCTCCTAGCTTTACAGTGTGTATTTGTGTATAATTATATTATACACAAACTGGAAGGAGGCCGCAATGTGAAGACTGTAAAAGTTAAACTCAAGCCGACTAAAACGCAAGCACTAGAACTAAAACGAATGTCAATGGAGTATATTAGACAAGCAAATTTACTTATTCGAGTTGCTGAAGCTGAGGGGAAATTCCCTAATTATACCTCTAAAAACATCGAATCCAATCTTCCTTCTTCAGTAAAAAATGAATTAATTAGATATGCTAAATCAAAGTACCAGAAGTACGGAAAATGCTTCTTTAAAAAACAAACTGTTTCATGGAATAATCAAAATTTTTCTGTAAATAAAAATTCCATATGTTTTCCTATGATGAAAGATGGAAAAGCTAAGAGAACATTAATTAAAGCAATTATTCCTGATGAATTATACTCCTTAATTTCTTCTTCAAAGTTAGGCTCTATGCGTGTAACTAAGAAAGGACATCACTGGATGGCCTTGTTATCTCTTCCTATTCCATTAAATGTAACACAGAATAAAGATATATTAGGAGTTGATTTAGGTATACTCTGCCCGGCTGTAGGTGTAATAAAATCAAGTGGAAAAACAATATTTTTAGGGAACGGTAGACAAAATAAGTTTGTTCGGAGGAAATATAATTCTTTGAGAAAAGAACTTTCAAAACAGAAAAAAATTAAAGCTATTAAAAATATACGTGATAAAGAATCTTTAATTATGAGAGATGTTAATCATAAGATCTCCAGGAAATTAATCAGATTTGCGATTGATAACAAGTGTGGTGTAATACACTTGGAAGATCTTTCCGGTATACATCGGACCTCAAAAGCTGGAGGTAAAAATAAAGCTAATCTTCATAATTGGTCATTTTTCGAATTAAGTTCTTTTATTAAATATAAAGCTCGAGAAGCGGGAATTAAAGTTGTTCAAGTAAACCCGGAGTATACATCTCAAGAGTGCCCTTCATGTGGACAATTAAATAAAGTTAAATCCAGACAATACTTATGCCTCTGTGGTTATAAAGCTCATCGGGATATAGTTGGAGCAATAAATATAGCTAAAAAAACCTAACTTATATGGTAACAGTATAAGTGCCCATGGAGCTATATGCTCTGCCATGGGAGGGGTGATGGCGCACCCTAAACTTGAGACTGAACAAAACAGAAATGGCCTGCGTTCATTAGTACTCAAGAATATTACATCTAAAGTACACATGAAACAGATAAATATTATTTAGATGTAATAATGTCAAAGAATAGGACATTTCAAATGTCTCTATTAGTAGCACAAATTATCCAAAACATGATTACTAGTTGTTTTTCAAAAAAAGCTTGCCTTAAAGAGTGGATATGAATCCTCAAGGCAAGTTTTTTTATACGATTAAATTTCATCAATAGAACGTGCAATCATCTGCTCGTACAAACTCTCAAGCTGCTTCTTATCTTTATCTTTAAGGGGAGAATTACGTGAGCGGTTCTGCATCCGGTAGACGGCACTGTCGATGGCGATCTTTTTCTTGGCGCTCTGGACGTCTTTATAGAGCTCATTGGCTGACTTGCGGGTCGCGCCTTTCTGGAAGACAATCCATTGTTCAGCCAGATCTGACGTTGCAACCTGTACATTGGTGATCAGAAGGTTTTCTTCTCCGACTGCTTTTTCAATGAAACTGTCAGCTGTCTCGCCTTCGCTTGTGAAGATGACCGTCACTTCATACTTATCGTAACGTTGTGCTATGCCAGGAACCAGCTGAGCATCAAAGACGATCCTGACTTCGATGCCTTCGTATTTGGCGTAGTTGCTCAACTCATTAAGCAGGTAGTCTCTGGCATCCGCCATCTTGTCCTGTCGCTTCAGCTTAGCCAGGTCCGGCCAGGCTCCGATCATATTGTACCCGTCTACATACAGCAGTTCCTTCTTCACGTCACTCTACTCCTCTCGTTATTAATAGATTTTACTCATTATACTTATTCTTAAAGGGCATGTCTTTTACGGTAAACTTCATACATCAATAGTCCTGAAGCCACACCGGCATTTAAACTCTGGACATGTCCTACCATCGGAATAGAGAGGGTCTCGTCCACTTTGTCTTTGACCAGTCTGGAGATTCCTTTTCCTTCGTTCCCGATGACCAAACCAACTGGAGATGACACGTCCCAGTGACGGTAGTCTTTGCCTTTCATGTCCGTTCCGAAAATCCACAAGCCACGATCCTTCAGCTCGTCGATGGTCGTCGCCATGTTCGTGACGCGTGCCACCAGCACATGTTCGATTGCTCCAGCTGAAGCTTTCGCAACGGTCGATGTCAAACCGACAGCTCGTCTTTTGGGAAGGATGACGCCGTGTACCCCGCTGGCATCGGCAGTTCTCAAGATAGACCCCAAATTATGCGGGTCTTCGATCCCGTCCAGCAGCAGGAAGAAAGGCTGTTCATTTTTCTTTTCTGCCAGTTCAAACAGTTCATCGATCGAGGCGTAGTTCACCGGACTAGTCGCTAAGACCAGACCCTGGTGATTGCCTCCATCGGACAAGGTATCCAGTTTAGATTTAGGCACAAAAGACAGCTGTACTTTTCTTTTCTTAGCTTCAGAAAGAATACTGCTGATTTTGCCGCCTTCCAGACCGTCCTGAACAAAGAGCTTGTTGACATCACGATCGGACTTCAATGTTTCCAGAACCGGGTTTCTGCCGTAGACCATCTCTTCTGATTCTACTGCTTCACCGCTTTCCTGTGGCTTTCTGGCCTGTGGTTTATTTGTGTGTAAGCCACCTTTTCCTGTCCGTTTATGATTCGGTTTTTTTGGCATGTGCACCGCTCCTTTCCTTTATCTTTCCTCTATTGCCTGGATGCACCAGTTTGTCAGTTCATTCAGACGGTCGGACTGCTCCGTTAAATGGAGGTAGCCCATGACTGCCTCAAAGCCCGTCGAATAGCTGTAGGTCTGTGCATCCGTATTTTTTGCTTTTGTATAGCTTTTTGCATTACGTCCACGTTTGAAATAATCGATTTCTTCCTGAGTCAGCTGGTCCGCATCCATCAGCGCCTGAATTAAATATGCCTGAGCTTTTGCTGAGACATAGGTCGTGGCCTTTGTATGCAGCACATTTGGCTTAGTCTGACCTTGAGCAATCAGATGCTCTCTAATTCTGAGTTCATAAATGGCATCACCCAGATAAGCGAGTGCCAGCCCATTCAGCAGACGCGGGTCCGCTGCTTTACTCATGGCCGCTTCCCCTTTTCCATCTGACTCCTTGAGCAGTGTCTTCAAGAATGATGTTCTGATCTTTAAGCTGATCCCTGATCTCATCCGCACGCTGGAAGTTCCGATCTTTTCTGGCTTGTTCTCTCTCTTCTATCAGTGCTTCGATATCTGAATCCAACAAGTCTTCTTCAACAGACAAGCTGATTCCAAAGATGCTCATCAGCTCTTCAAGCAGATTGAGACTTGCTTCCAGCACTTGTCTGGAAACACCCTCTTCTTCCACGTAACGGTTGATAAATCGGACCAGATCATATACAACAGTGATGCCGTTCTGCGTCTGGAAGTCATCATCCATCTGTTTAATGAACTGATTTCTGAACTGATCGATCTGATCCATCAGGGATTGCTCATCGTCAGTCTGTTCAGCTGCCTGATCCAGTCGATGGCTCCCGTTGAAGTAAGCGGTCTGGATACGGTTGAGATTCGTTTTCGCTTCCTCGATTGCATCCAGAGAGTAGTTAATTGGTCGTCTGTAGTGAGCCGTAGACATGAAGAAACGCAGGGCTTTAGGATCATGCTGCGCTCTCAAGTCTTTTAGAAGCACGAAGTTCCCAAGTGATTTACTCATTTTTTCATCGTCCATCGTGACAAATCCGTTATGGATCCAGTAGTTGGCAAATGGCTTATGCGTCTTGGCTTCTGTCTGAGCAATTTCATTCTCATGATGCGGGAAAGTCAGATCCTGACCGCCGGCATGAATGTCGATCGTATCTCCGAGATATTTTGTAGCCATGACTGAGCATTCGATATGCCAGCCCGGTCGACCTTGCCCCCAAGGAGACTCCCAGCTGATTTCGCCTTCCTTCGCTGCTTTCCATAAAGCAAAGTCGAGAGGATCCTCTTTCTTGGATGTTTCATCACCAAGCCTGTTGCTCGCTCCGGACTCCAGTTCATCTAATGAAATGCGGCTCAGCTGGCCATATTTTTCAAATTTACGTGTTCTGTAATAGACATCTCCGTCAGACGAATAGGCAAAGCCATTGTCAATCAGAGCTTCGATAAACGTGATGATGTCGGGAATAGACTCCATAACCCGAGGCGTATGATTCGGTTTCTGAACCTCGAGCGCTTCTGTGTCCTCAAAGAATGCCTCAATAAAGGTCTCAGCCACTTCAGGAGCCGTCTTGCCCAGTTCAGCAGCTGCTCGAATGATTTTGTCATCAACATCCGTGAAGTTGGAGACATAATTGACATCGTAGCCTCTGTAGGTGAAGTAGCGGCGGATGGTGTCGAACGCGACGGTACTTCTAGCGTTGCCTATATGAATGTAGTTGTACACCGTTGGTCCGCAGACATACATCTTGACCTTTCCTTCTTCTAAAGGGGTAAATTTCTCTTTCTGACGAGTCAATGTATTGTACAGTTGAATCATGCATCCTGACTCCTTTCTCTTTTCATTTAGTCTCATTATACAAGAATCAGACTCGACTTGCTTCTGATTCCTTTTTCAGTTAATGGAAAAGCCACGCAAGCCGTTTGAAAAACAGTCCGGCTGCATGGCTTTATCCTGCCTTACTTATCTCTGATCAGTTTTCAGGCTTCGATGATCTCTTTTGCTTTTTCAAGATTGCTCAAGACCTTATCTCTGCCAAGGAGTTCGATCGCATCATTCAGCTGAGGTCCGTGCTGCTGACCGGTCACGGCCACACGGATCGGCATGAATAAGTTCTTGCCTTTTACACCAGTTTCCTTTTGTACGGCTTTGATCGCTTTCTTGATTGTATCTGCTGCAAACGGTTCAGCATTTCTGATCTGCTCGCTGAAGGCATCCAGAACAGCTGGAACGGTGTCGCCTTGAAGCACCTCTTTCGCTTCAGCTGACCATTCGAGAGAGTCTTCGAAGAACAATGTAGCCAGTTTAGTGATCTGAGCTGCATAGCTCATCTGATCCTGGTAAAGAGCCACCAGTTTTCTGATCCATTCGCTTTTCTCTTCAGACGGATTGCTTTCGATGTATCCTGCTTCTACAAGGTGAGGGATAGCTTTAAGTGTCAGTTCACCCAGGTCCATCTCTTTCATATACTGGTTGCTGATCCACTCCAGTTTCTTGGCATCAAAGGCTGCTGGAGAAGTTCCCAGACGTTTATGATCGAACATGTCGATGAACTGTTCTTTAGAGAAGAGCTCGTCTTCTCCAACTGGTGACCAGCCAAGCAATGTAATAAAGTTGAACAGGGCTTCCGGTAGGTAACCAAGTTCGCGATACTGTTCAATAAACTGAAGAATCGTTTCATCACGCTTACTTAGTTTCTTACCTGTTTCGCTGTTGATGATCAGTGTCATGTGTCCGAACTGAGGCATCTTCCATTCAAAGGCTTCATATACCATCATCTGTTTAGGTGTGTTGGCAATGTGGTCATCTCCACGAAGCACGTGGGTGATCTTCATGTAATGATCATCGACCGCTACTGCAAAGTTATAGGTCGGCATGCCGTCACGTTTTCTGATGACCCAGTCGCCACCTACAGAATCAGATTCGAATGTGATCATTCCTTTGACCATATCTTCAAATGTGTACGTACTACCTTTAGGAACTCGGATACGAATAACTGGCGTAATGCCTTCCGCTTCTTTTTCTCTCTGTTCAGCTGCAGTTAAATGCGCACATTTTCCACTGTAGTGTGGCATCTCTCCACGTGCACGCTGCGCTTCACGTTCAGCTTCCAGTTCTTCAGTCGTGCAGTAGCACTTATAGGCACGGTTGCTTGCCAGCAGCTGATCGACCAGCGGATCATAGAAATCCAGACGCTCAGACTGACGGTACGGCCCATACTCTCCTCCGACATCCGCGCTCTCGTCCCAATCGATTCCCAGCCATCTTAAATTGTCCAGCTGGCTCTGCTCTCCTGTTTCAACGTGTCGTTTACGGTCAGTATCCTCGATACGAATAATAAAATCGCCACCATGGTGACGGGCATATAAATAGTTGAATAATGCTGTACGTGCATTTCCAATGTGTAGGTGTCCAGTTGGACTCGGTGCATAGCGCACACGGACTTTTTCTGTCATGAGTATACTCTCCTTTTTGGTTTCCCTTACTATTAACTTAACATTATTTCCTGTTTTCTTCCATACATTGAAGCCTTGCTGGCTTAACTAAGCTGCCCTTTTTCCACCAGCAGTCGCGCAAAAGCATAGTCCAGAGGTGTGGTGATTTTCAGATTCTCTTCCAGCCCATCAATCATTTTCACTTCTATTCCCAGTCTTTCGACCAGCTCGCCTTCTTCGTTGCCGTAATAGTTATCGGCATCGGCTTTATTCAAGGCTTCGATCAGACAAGTTGTCTCAAATCCCTGAGGGGTCTGAACGTGTCTGACTTCTGGACGATACAAGGACTGTATCACCTTATCTCCCTTGACCAGTTTCATCGAATCTTTGGCCGGAATCCCTGGAATGACAGCTGAAAATCCTTTTAGTCCCTCCAGCAGATGATTTACTAGATCAGTATGAATGAAGGGCCGAGCTGCATCGTGAACAAGTGTATATGGGGCTGCATTATCTGCCAGTGCTTTCAGCGCCTGAGCGACACTGTCCTGCCGTTCGCTCCCACCAATTACTAAGGAGACTTGTTCAGGCTGTTCACCATAAAGATCCTGCATCGCCGCAATCAACGCTTGTCTGTCTATCTGACGAATGACGAGCCAAATCTTACGACATGACTCGTCCTCCAGAAAGAGACTTAGCGAATAGTCAAACACTGGCCGGCCACCTAAAGGCAGCATTATCTTGTTCACCTCAAGCTGATCATTGAACCGGCTGGCTGATCCAGCTGCCAGAATGATCACGTCGTAAGTCTGCTTCATGCCTGATCTTTCCTGTCGTCGATCGCTTTCTGGTCATTTAATAGTTTAGCGAAAATCATCCGTCCAGCATTGGTCTGAAGAGAACTTGTCACGACCACATCGATTCTATCGTTCATGTGATGACGTCCCTCTTCCACTACGACCATCGTTCCGTCGTCCAGATAGGCCACACCCTGCGCTCGTTCTGTTCCGTTCTTGACGATCATGACCTGCATCTCTTCCCCAGGTATGACGACCGGTTTGACGGCATTCGCCAGCTGATTGATGTTCAGTACCGGAACGTTCTGAAATTCCGCTACTTTGTTTAAATTATAGTCATTGGTCACGATCATCCCATCCAGTTTCTTGGACAGGTGGACCAGTTTCAGATCGACTTCTTCTGCTTCCGGAATATCACTGTCATCCATTTCAAGAGAAATCCCTTCCTCTTTCTGTAAAGCATTCAGTATGTCCAGTCCTCTTCGTCCTCTGACCCGTTTCAGACTGTCAGACGAATCTGCGATATACTGCAGCTCTTTCAGAACATAATGCGAAACAACGAACGACCCTTCAAGAAAACCGGTTTTCACCACATCCAGAATACGGCCATCTATGATCGCGCTAGTGTCCAGCACTTTGTACTTGCGGAACGAATCGCCACTTTTCCGTTCCAGCACGTCTTCATTCTCATTTTTTTCCGTCTTCGGACTGAACAGACGTCTGATTTCTTCCCGACGAGATGTCCCCAGCTGGAATCCCACGCTGGCCAGTAGGACTGTTAGGATAAGAGGAACCACATCACTTATTATGATCATATTCAGATTGCCTAAAATAATACTGATCAATACAGAAAGAATAAGTCCAATAATTGCGCCCAGACTTCCGAACATTAAATAAGCGACACTAAATCTGCTGAATGATTTTTCAATTTTCTTGATTCCTTTTTCAATCGGTCTGACAGCCAGAAACGACAGCATGTAAAAAACACCTGCTCCAATTATCATACCGACGATTGGATTCAGCAGCCACCTAGGAATGATGTCAAAATTATCGATCATTTCCGGGAACAGATTGTATCCGAGACTTCCTCCTACAAGGATAAAAGTCAATATAATCAGTTTCGATATCATTTCTTCCCTCCTTCTTTTATTTTAGTAATTACCAATTTTTTTGTTTTTTCGTGTTGTTTTAATGCAACTATCGTTGCTCTATCAATTAAAATACAAAAAGGCACCT
>NZ_BAAADA010000157.1:0-2635 GCF_039522005.1 Alkalibacterium indicireducens | reverse complement strand
GAAAACCATTTGTGACGAAAGTAACAATCTATGGAAATCATTTATTCTAAGTTTTATGCAACACTAGTGTATCGCTATATCTATCCCTCCAATCAAAAAGCAAAGATGCTTAAAAAACGACTCTGAAAGTCATTTTTTAAGCATCTTTGCTTTTACCACAAGTTACATCACTTGCAGTTATTTTTAATTTTAAACTCCTAGTAATATGATATCCGCTATTTCCACCATAGATGTGCGCTTCTGCATACTCAGGTTTTGAATAAATCTATACGCTTCTGGTTCGCTTAACTGCTGTTCCTCCATGAGCAAGCCTTTAGCTTTTTCTATTATTTTTCTTTCGAATAACTTTTTATTAGCCTTTTTCACTTCAGATTCAAGCTGTTCAATTACAGAGGTTTGTTCACTGCCCAGATACAAGGTCGAGATTAAAACCTCCTTCTGTATAGGTTTTGACAGCCAGCCTATCATTTTTCTGCTTTTGATCTTTTCAAAATTTTCTTTGTTGATTTCTGAATCGTTATCACATAGAAAAATGACACCTTTTACATTATTCTCTGCAATTACTTTTCTCGAAGCTGTTATCCCGTTCAAAACCGGAAGTTTTAAATTGATTATCAGTATGTCTGGTTTTTCTTTCTTACACAATTCGAGAGCTGCAAAACCGTCTTTTCCAACTCCACTTATTGTGTAAACTTCTTCCATAAGTAAGTTTTTGATCATATCCATAGTTGCTAAGTCTTCGTCGACTATCACAATTTTTTTCATTTTGCCACACCTTTCATCGATGTTAAACAAAAATATGTTTAATCCTCCTCTTTCTTTTATGTTCTAGTGATTCTGACATCTGACATTCCCAAAATTTTCCCCAAACTTGTAAGCACATCTGATAGTGCAGCTTCAACCGCCCCAACTGTACCTGTAAACACTACTGACCCACTGAATCGATCGACAAATCCTATTTGAATATCAGCGGACTTAGTCGCAATATCAGCAGCTATGATTGAAGCTTCACTGGGAGTGATAGTTAAGATACCAATTGCATCACTGTTGCTGCTTAGAGGCAAGCCTAACTTGGTGTATAAATGCTTGTCAGGATTTGCAATGACATGTGCCAATGTAACCTGTTTCCCTGGGACATATTCCTGTATCATTCTTTGCTTATCATTCACAATAACACCTTATTCCCTAAAGTATCAGTCATAGTTAAATATACCGTTATTTATATATGACTATTATATCAATAAATAAAGCGTTGTCAATTAATCTGATGAAAAAAATTGAATATGTGAAAAAAAAACAAACTGACAGCTTATTCTTTTTTTATATCATAAATTAAGAAGGATATAAATATTCAACAGTAATCTATAATATCAGGTAGTTTTTCATAATAATCGAGCCATTACTTAAATTCAAATAAGTTGTTTTATGCTCCCTATATAGTACAATGATACAAAAAACCGAACCTTTTTCGATATTCTAATAATAGAAATCGAAAAAGGTTCGGTTTTTTAATTTAGTGTGAAATTGAAATATATTTTTTGTGGTCTTAATTATTCTCATTTCCACGTTTAGAAATTTTTTTTAATTTTAAACCCTTGGCAATAAGGGGATATAAGACCGGTGAAAGTATGAAGTAAAATGCCCCATTACCAAGTGCGTGCATGATATCCATAGGAATACCAAATGAATAATATATCCAGAAACTCTCCAGTCCAAGCAGATATGTCATGATAACTGAAATAACAAAGCCATATAATAAACCAGTAACCGCAGTGTACATAATCATAGTCCATTCAGGAAGTTTTTGATATATCGGTCTAACTACAGCTCCTGTGATCAGAATAATTATAAAATATGATACGATTTGAGCAACTGTCCAAATACCCATCCCGAGGGTTAAGTTGGAAATCAGAATAGATAGAACAGCAACTATCAATCCGTCTGCCATTCCCATCGACAATGTCAAAATAATCAATATTGCAGTCACCGGCTGAACATTCGGTAAAAACTGGAAAATCAGACGTCCGACGTGACTAACTGCAACCATCATTGACAATATAGCAACTCTCCTTGCGGGATGAGCGGAAGCCATTAGTCCATTCCGCCTAAATTCCATACGACTTCATCTCCATCTTCGAGATGAGTGTCTCCTGCTCCAGCTGGCGCCATTTCACCGTTAATATCAAATAACCACCAGTTTCCTTCCTCTTCATCCTGAGACAATTCCTCAATAGATGTAATGAATCCCCCATCATCTTCTACATCATAGTTCTCATGCATAACCTCTAATAAAGTCATTCCTTCTTCTACTTCTACTTCTTGTTCCCATCCTTCTATTGCTTCTCCATTTTCCTGTATGACTATGGAAACAATTGCATTTTCATCGTTTTCATTTGTATCAATTGTCTCATCTGATTGATTATCCTCAACAGCACCGTTTTCAGGGTTTTCTGCATCATTTGAATCACACCCTGTAAAGAGAAATGTTGATAATAAAGAGACTGTGAATAAATTAACTACTTTTTTCATATATACCTCTCCTCGTATAATAAAGTAATTACCATTTTTTTTGTTTTTTCGTGTTGTTTTAATGCAACTATCGTTGCTCTATCAATTAAAATACAAAAAGGCACCT
>NZ_BAAADA010000156.1:0-15765 GCF_039522005.1 Alkalibacterium indicireducens | reverse complement strand
TCAAGTGATAGTGATTAACGTTTGAGGTGATAGGCTTTCTAGCGGGTAAAACTTTATACTTTCCTATTCTATAAAAAAAACAACCGTATTTCAAGAGAATTCATATTTTAGACATTCAATTGAAATCGAACCGTTAGAAAACCCGTCATCATTCTATTTCGCCTTTTGTGTTACTGGACCGGGCTCTTCGAACATAGAAAAGAACGGCACGTCACACTCACCGTTCATCTTGTCCATTAGTATTAAGGGGAAGAACAACCGTAAAGACTGTCCACCCTTCTTTAACTTCTGCTGTAATTTTCCCTTTATGAAGTTCAACAATACTTTGAGCTATCGCAAGTCCAAGACCCGTTCCCGCTGTTTCCTGCGACCGGGAAACTTCGGCCCGGTAGAACCGTTCAAACAGCTGCTCGATAGCTTCTTCCGGAAGGGTTTCGCCATTGTTGCTCACTGTGACCTCTACGTTATTCTCTGATTGAACCGCATTGATGCAGATAAGTGTGCCTCCCTTTCCGTATTTCAACGCATTGGAGAGAAGGTTATGGAATACCCTGACTATTTTTTCCGTATCTCCTCGCATCATGATCGGGGTGTCCGGTGTACGAGTCCTTATCTCCCTGCCTTTCTTTAAAGCTTCCAGTTCAAAGTCGATGGCCATCTGTTCGATCAGCTGCCCCATATCAAACGTAATGTACTCCAGAGGGGTAGTCGTCTGACGTACAGTCGTGTATTCAAACAGATCGTCAACGAGAGCTTTCATCTGCTTTGCTTTTTTGTAGGCAGTATGGACATAGTCAGTAGCCTGACTGGCTGAAGTGAACCGCCGTTCCTCGATCAATCCCAGATAGCCGATAATGGAAGTCAGTGGTGTGCGGATGTCATGACTCACATTCGTTATGAGTTCATCCTTACTCTGCTCGATCCGTCGTTCTTCTTCCATTGCTTCTACGGTCGAATCGACAAGCACATGAATGCTCTCCACGACTTTACCGATATCCCCGCTGTATTTTCCTCTGATGCGATGTGTATAATTGCCTTGTGCAATATAGTGCAGTTCTTTGATAATATGCTGCAGTTCGTACTGGTGATATCGCCTCTTCAGGCGCCAGTATATCGCCACACCAGCAACAATGATAAGGAAGATGAAGACAAGAGGCGTCAGTCCCCACAGTTCCTGATTTCTGATATCAGCGAGCATGTTCCCAAAAATCCAGAAATCTCCAAAGACTTCGGGGAACGAGGTAACCAGCCAGTTGAGTATTTCAAAGACGGCGAAATAGCAGAGAAAGATAATCCCGGCTGTCACGACTGCTTCAAATGCCAATCGCAGTCGTTCTTTATTTGTTAACTGCATGCTGCCTGACCTCCGTTATCAATTCTCTATTTTATACCCTACGCCCCAGACGGTCTTGACAACTTTCTCTCCGCCAGTGGCTTTCTCAATCTTGTCTCGCAGATGACTCACGTGGACCATGACTGTCTTAGCAGGAACGAGACTTTCCTGCTTCCATACTTTTTCAAAAATCTCATCCGCGTTAAACACCCTGTTTGGATTAGTTGCCAGTAGATAGAGGATACCAAACTCCAACGCAGTCAGTTGTACCGGAACCCCATCAACAGTCTCGACCTGGTGATGATCTTTTCTAATGACCAGCGGGCCGATCTCCAATTCGTCCGCATCCGTATCCTTCGTTCCATAGCCGCTCCGTCTCATCAGTGACTTGACTCTGGCAAGCACCTCCAATGGATTGAACGGTTTGACGACATAATCATCTGCACCGTTTGTCAGGCCACGAATTTTATCTATGTCAGCTGTTTTGGCACTTAACATCAATATGGGCAGAGACGAGTCTTTCCTTATTTCCTTGACTACTTCCAAGCCGCTTTTCTTTGGCATCATGACATCCAGGATAAGGCAGTCGATGTCCAGGTGCTCCACTTTGTTCAACACGTCCTGACCATCATAAGCCTTTTCAACCTCAAAGCCTTCATTTTTTATATATATCTCTAGCAAGTCACAGATTTCTTTGTCATCATCAGCAACCAATATACGCATTGACCCCACCCTCTCATCAAGTTCCTCTTTATTTTATCATGTATTGTCCGTGCAACTCATAAAGATTTGTTTAAGGATTTAGAAGAGTTTTACTTGCCTTTCAGCCTCATAGAAACTTAACAGGCAACTTTTTCCATTCACTAAAAAAGCAGAGATTTCTCCCTGCTTTTCTATCTGTTTCAGCGCAGCAATGCGTCAATTGTTTTAGACACAAGTGTCGGCGCAACTTCAAAACTGTACGTTTTCTCAAGACGTTCTGTAAACTTGTGCGAGTCCTTACCGAACGGTCCGATGTCGACTACCGGAAGTCCCAGACTCTGCATCGCATCAAGAGGCAGCTTATACTTCGTACCGAAACCGGGCATGTTTTCCTTCAGTGCATCTATTTCTCCCTTATTCTCTGGAGCAGAAGCATAACTCAGATCCGAGATATATGGGAAGAACTTCTTATATACAAGTGTATAGTCGGATTCCGTTGTGGTCACCGCTTCCGCTACAGCATCCAGGAGATTCTTTTCTTTGTCTGTATCACCTTTGACGTAGATATGGGGATAGTAAGGCGGCGTAAAGTAGACAATGATGACCGGTTCCTGATTCTTCCACATGGTCTGAAGCAGTTCGACTTCCTTCAAAGCGTATTCCCTTTCATCTACCGTATCGTCGATCAGCCATTTTTCTTTCTCGCGGTCCAGAGCCTCAACTGCTTCCTGTCCCTGATCAGTGACTACCTGTTTTTTCAGTTCATTGTACGTCATGACTTTAGGCGCATAGGTGTACGGTTCAAACGCCCTGCCAGTCAGATCACAGTACCGCTCGTACTGCGTGTTCAGGTCATTTATCACTGACTTAAATGCTTCTTCGGCCACTTCCTTCATTTTTTGAAGAACCACATCCGGCGTCTGGCTATGTGTGGCGAAATTATAAAAGGCGTGAGCCGCTTTTGCCGTCTGAACAGAATACTCCGGTTTGAGGTCCTGCTGCTTAAGACTCATCGGTGGCAAGGTACTTTCTCCTTCAACTGTATCTGACAGATCAGTATTTAAGTTGATGCGTCGAGTCAGTTCCGCGACAAGCTGGTTCGGATCCAGTCCCTTGAATGCTTCACCGACATGCGTTTCCTTTCCAACAACATAAAAGGACGGCATAAGCTTCCCGACTGTTCCAATATACACATATTTATTTTCATCACCGGGATACTCGGAAGTCATGTAATCTGTGTTGATCAGTCCGGTCAGGTTCAAGTTGTTCTCATCTCTCAGGCGGACGATTTCAGGTACACATGAACGCATACCGGCTGAATTGGCTTCCTCGTCACACACCGCCGCAAACAGGATATTGCCGGAAAAATCATCCAGTCTGCTTTCTATTTCTTCCATTAGAGTCATAATGATCGCATCACCTGTTTTCATATCGAAAAGGCCACGCCCGAACAGGTAGTCTCCTGACTCCAGATCTTCACGCGCATCTTTTGACAGAAGCTCCTTGCGTTCATGCAGGAGCTCGGTCAGCTCATAAGGCATGTGTGCGAAATTCTTAAGATCGCCATAATCAGAAATACCCACTGTATCTGTATGGCCGATAAGAACAACTGTTTTATTATTCTCCGGATCTTTCTTTCCTCGAAGAAGGGCGATCACACTTTTTCTTCCCCACTTATCGTGCGGAACGGGAACAAAAAAGAGGTCTTCCGGGTTATCTTTAAAATAATCCATCTGCTGGAAAAACAAGTGGACTTTCTCAGTCACTAACTGCTCCTCGATCGTTTCTGTCACACTGCGCTGTCTTGTTAGGTCTACTGCTATTTCTTCAATTCGTTGAGCTCTGCTTGACATTGAACTGCCTCCAATATATTAAATCTTTCTCTCTGGTATTTTCCTAAGTATAGTCCCGAACGAGTCTAATCGCAATCCACTCCGCTGAATGTTTTGTGTCAGTTAATTCTCTTCCACATGATAAACATAATCTGCAGTCTTATACACCTGATTTTTCTCTATCCTGTTACGTTCGTCTTTTCCAATAGCCTCTTCTTCCCGGGAAAGCTGTTTTCCTCCTGTCGTCTCTTCAATGATTTCAATGGCGTCCTGAGCAACCGTGATTTTGAAGAGTTTCCCTTCTTCGAGTGCTGCCTTCGGTTTTTTCAGTCCGAGTGTCAGCGTGCTCAGAACTATATCTTTTATGGAAAAACGCGGCAATCTATAGGCTGAATAAGTTTTTTCTTCTGTCATGTTATATCTCCTCTTTAACGTAATTCCGAAAGAAATCTCCCACTTCTAAGCGTATGGGTGCGAAGCACCAGTGAAAGTGGGAGATGAATTTCGGTCAAGCGATAGCTTGAAGTGGTTAATGTCATTCTCATTTGGTATACTTTATATATAGACGATAACCAAGTCTATATAGGCGACAACCAAGCCTACTGAGTATTCCTTGGCGTTAGCCAAGTAAAAGAAAACCTATGAGGCAGGGACTGCCTTTTGAGCCTACCCATATCCGATTCCTCTGTCTGCATGAAACCTGTGCAGACAAGAATGGAGTTCGTAGGAAGCCCCCACTTCAAAATCCGGAGGATTTAAGTGGTGGGTAGTTCACCAAAAAAACTGTTAGACACGGTAACCAAGTGAGTACCATCTTTGACTCATCAAACTCGAAAGAAGAGCCCAATTCATGATGAATTGAGCTGCCTCCTTGTTTATCAATTAGTTTTTAGTCATGTTCATAGCAACAGCCACCATCATGCCTACTCCGGTACTGAAAGAATCTTCATCAATCCCGAATTTTGGATGATGATGCGGATATTCCATATCTTTCTCAGCATTCCCTGCTCCTATAAAGGCATAGGTACTGGGGACTAAGTCAGAAAAGGCTGAAAAGTCCTCCCCACCCATTGCAAGAGGGAATTCAAAGACCGCATCTCCGAAATGCTTTGTGGCGATCGCTCTGACCTGATCTGTTTTTTCATCATCATTCACAACTGAGCTGTACCCTTTAGAATAAGTATACTCATAGCCGGCTCCGTAGACGTCACACACATTCTTCACGACTGCTTCGATCCGTTCTTCAACCATTTCTCTCGTTTCAGGAGTGATCGAGCGGACGCTCCCACCTAAAACCGCAGTATCCGGAATTATATTTTTGGCTGATCCAGCATGGAAATTTGTCGTTGAGATGACCAGCGAGTCCAGTGGGGACGTTACCCTTGAAACCAGAGCCTGAAGCTGACTGATAATCTGTGCACCGATCAGGACAGGATCCACCGAGTTTTCCGGCTGGGATGCATGTCCACCTTTTCCTTTGATCAGAATATCAAACTGGTCCGAGTTCGCCGTTACCGGGCCATTCAGCAGGCCGATCTGACCTGTCGGAATCGGCGTAAACAGATGCTGGCCATAAATAAAGTCCAGATCATCAAACAGACCCGTTCTTACCATATTGACCGCTCCCCCGGGCGGCGTTTCTTCAGCATGCTGGAATATCAGGTAGACTTCCCCATGCAGGTCATCGATCTGACCGACCAGTACCTTAGCCGCGCCTAAAAGGATCGATGCATGTCCATCATGTCCACACGCATGCATAATATTTTTGTTTTCAGACACAAAGTCGATATCCGTACGCTCTTCGTCTATAGGCAATGCATCAATATCGGCACGCAAGCCGATTTTCTTACCAGGCTTAGCCCCTTTTATGATTCCCAATACACTTGTTTCAGTCGGACGTGTCACCTCTATCTGACCAATTGACTGCAGTGCTTCTTCAATATAAGCACTTGTCCAGTACTCTTCAAATGAAAGTTCCGGATGCTTGTGCATTGTCCGTCTCCAGTTCAATACATCTGCCATGACTCTATCGATTTGTTCGTTCATCATACTCATCCCCAATATTGTATTTCTCCTACTATATCATACATTCGGCCAGGTCGCTTTTTGTCACAAAAATCATTCCTTACTTTGTACAATCTATTCACTGACCGGATAAGCGTAGAACACGAAGCGCTCAGGCGCACTCCCCAGATAATTGAACGGGTAGCAGGTTGATACGACCAGAACTTCCTCTCCCATCTCCCCAACGACAGAGGTATCGTCCGCATCGACGATCGTTGTGTCTCTTATTACGTATGTGTAGTCGCCATAAGGCATTTCTACTATAAATTCGTCACCAATTTCGAGCTCTGCAAAATTGCGGAAGACGGTATCACGATGGCCGGACAGAACGATCTGTTCGCCTTGTCCAGGAAATGCAGTACTAGACATATGACCCACACCTAAATCCAGCGCATCCGGATCAGTTCCTTCAACTATTCCGATGCTCCGGTCAATCTTAGGGACGTGAAGGACCCCGATGGCTTCATGGGTCTGGGCTGAAAAAGACTCGGCCGGATTCTCGTCATCCGGATCGACTTTTTCACGCATAGTCTGTACCGCCTGTTCAGCTTCCGCCAAGGTAACCGACTGCATCTGATTCTGCTGATAAAGCGAGTAGCCAAACCACATCATTAAAGCCACCCCTACTGCTATCAATCCATTTGCCAGCCATTTCATTATATCCCTCCTCGTTATGTAAAAACAGGGAAAAGCGAAGAGAGTCGTTTCCTCTTCGCTCTCCTATTAAATTATGCTTATTTTACCTTATTTTTTCTTGCGAAGAAAGTGCATACCTAAACCAGAGGCCATTCCAGCCAGTCCGATCAGTCCAATCGTCCAAACCGCAGTAGCTGTCTGAGGCAGACGCTCTCCTCTTTCTTCATCATCTGAATCGACATCTGTATCAGTATCCCCTAAGTCAGATGGATCTGCCGGGTCTGCTGGATCCGCTGGGTCAGTCGGATCTGTCGGATCTGTTGGGTCCGTTGGATCAGTCGGATCTGCTGGATCTGTTGGGTCCGCTGGATCTGTCGGATCTGTCGGATCTGTTGGGTCCGTTGGATCAGTCGGATCTGTCGGATCTGCTGGATCTGTTGGGTCCGCTGGATCAGTCGGATCTGTCGGATCTGCTGGATCTGTTGGGTCCGCTGGATCAGTCGGATCTGTCGGATCTGCTGGATCTGTTGGGTCCGCTGGATCAGTCGGATCTGTCGGATCTGTTGGGTCCGCTGGGTCCGCCGGATCTGCTGGATCTGCTGGATCATCATCCTCAGCAACAAACACGCCGTAGATTGAGAATCCTGGAACGATAACTGAAATCGTATTGTCTGTTACCTCTCCACCGACATTTTCCCAGATACTCTCTTCTTCATTGTAATAATAGATAGTGACGTCTTCTTCTACAAAATCATTATCAATGCCTAAAGTCAATACGAAATCACCTTCGTAATCTTCTTCTCCTTCAGGTAGGATCAGCTCAACATCAATAATGTCTCCTGCAGCTGTCAACAGTTGCCCTTCTTCATTTACAAGTTCAGGTACAGTTTCTCCATCAAGGATATTGACAATGATCGACGTTCCTAATGGAAGATCACTAGGCATGGTGATTGAAATTAATTGTCCATCAACAACAATAGTCTGTCCTGGTAAAACTTCTACTTCTTCACCTTCATTAATCACTACCGCATCATCTTCGTGATCTACATCTCCCATATCATTGACCAAAGTAAGATTTCCGAACACTGATGGATCCTGGAAGCCCTGTCCAGTCAGGTCGTTCCAAGCAGCAGCTGCCTGACGAGCACCATCTACTCCATCATTGATCTGCATATCAAAACCAAGCGTGTGTCCTGCTTGGGGGGTGATATATTTCCAAGGAATAGCCATTTCTACAACATAACCGGAACCAAGTACTCGAGCAGCTGAATCGAATCCGTCACTGTATGCACTCGGGTTGAATGTTGCAAAGTTTTCATAGTTGACACGGTACTGACCGACACCATCAATATAGCTCAGTGTTGGCTCACCTGTTTCGTTGATAAATGCTTCTACTGAATCCTGTTCCCAAGGATTCTCTGCCGAAACATCTAGATTACCATCTGCAACTTGGAATAAAACATACAAGTTGTTTTCATCCCATAGCGCACGTCCTGTTCCTCTTGCCCCTTGCCATGCTGTCTGGAATCTTGAGATATTCATTACAGGTGCATCATTCCAGATGTCATCAATTTCTGCATTAACAACAGGAGTACCATATACGGCATAACTGCTGTTAGCTTCAATTTCAGCCTCTTCATAATTTTCAAGGAAACCATCTGGATCAACTACTGCATAATAAGCAGGTTTGGCTTGAAGACGGCCGTCAAACAATAACGGGAACCGTTCAGAACGCCAGCTGCTCGCATCATTCAATCCCCAGAATGTGACACGGTTGATTGAATCAGAATGTTCTCTGAAAATCTGGAATAGACGAGCATATACATAGCCTTGACGATTCCATTCAGCTTCAACATATTCATTTTCTGTTAATGTCGTCACGTCCAACTCAGTAATACCGATCTCGATATCAAGCTGTTCGAAACGTTCGATAGATTGTTTGACAAGATCAGGGTTAAGGTTGATGCTATAGTGCCCCTGCATACCGACTCCACTGATCAGCTTACGCTCTTCTTCAGGGTTTTCGGCAGCCCATCTGTCATTAATATCTCTAATCATGTAATACATGGTGCGCGCTTTACCTTGAATATGATCGTTATAATCATTGTAGTAAAGCACCATTTCTGGCATTCCGAGTTCGTCAGCTACTTGTCGGGCATAGCTGAAAGCTTCATATATATAGTCTGGTCCTAATGCACGTAACCAACCAGTATCTCTTAACTGAGATTCCCAGTTTTCAGGATTGCCCCAGTCGCCTGCAAGCGCCTCATTTACTACATCCCAACTATACACACTATCTCCAAAATTAGTCATAACTTCTCTAATGTGTCGCTGCATGTTCGCACGCGCTTCTGCTTCCGGTAAAGGAGAACCGTTAGCATCACTATGCAACCATTCCGGAGACTGCTGATGCCATACTAGGACGTGCCCATGAAGAAGGAATCCTTCCTCTGAGATACGTTCTACCAGACGGTTCTGGTCAGCGAAGTCAAATTCACGGGCTGAGTTATAAGCATAATCAGGCTTCATAGCATTTTCCGTAGTAACTAAATTATGGTGATGGTCTAGGAGCGTCAGACGATCCCCTTCCAATTCAGCCATATTTATAGCATTACCGATCAGGAATTCATCTGCATAAACATCTTTAATCGGCGCAAGATCAAGCTGAACGTCTGCAGGTTCAGAATCAAGTTCAACGAAATTGATGTCATCGATATAGAAGTCAGCAAGGCTTCCTCCGCCGGTTTCAACATATATAGTGACGTAACCACCGCCAAGAGAAGAATAACGGTAGGTTCCTTGAAGGTGTACCCAGCCATCATCAGCACTCATCGTGGTTGAAGCAACCGTATTATAACTAGCTACATCCCCCTGATTCACTTGGGTTGATAGTCTGAACGTTGTAGAGGCTTCTGCATCTGTTTTCACACGGGCAGAAATCTGATACTCTTGACCAAGATTGATGTAGTCCTCGACACGAAGGGCAGGACCATTCCAATCTTGTGTACGTCCAGTTGTCAGCAAACTATACTGTCCGCCTTCTGTATAATTATCTGCATCCGTTACAGTCACTGTTTCGTTATCGCCTCTAGCTGTAAATCCATTTAATTCGCCATTCTCAAAGTCAATAAAAGTGAACACTTCAGCCGCTGGAGCATCTGGATCCGGTACTTCATCTTCCAACGGTGTCTGATTTTCATCCCATTCAACTACAATTTCAGTAATGTAGAATGGTACAGCAGCACCAGCTTCATTAGACTGAGCTCTAAAACGAGTGTAGTCTGGATTATTAAATATAAATGTATCTTCCAGCACAAATTCTTCTCCTGCTACAAAAGCGGTTTGCGCTAATAATGGATAATCCTCTTCGGGAACCTGAAGCCACGCTTCTGCTCCTGATGGAACAGCGACTTCTGAATCGACATAGCCACGAATGGTTACATTATATTCATATCCGTATTCCATACCCATTTCTGCAAAACTGAAGTCAACGCCATTCCAGTTAGCTTCACGGTTACCTACGTACAGTGCGCCCTGACCATCATTAAAACCAGCTTGATGCTGGAATGTCGGACCTGCACTGGTAGCTGCCTGAGTATTTTCTGTGAAATCATTTGAGAAGAGAATAGATAATTCAGATGCCGGGCTGTTTTCATCAGACGCCTCCTCGTCTCCTTCATCTTCTACAGGATCTTCAACATCGTTTCCGTCATCTTCAACTGGATCTTCCGGTGACGTCGGATCGTCTGCATCGTCATCTACAGTATCTTCATCATCTGCTGGAGTGTCAGTTGTGATCAATACGTTAGTGACCGCAAACTCCATGCCAATTCCAGCTTCATTTGTTTTAATACGAAAAGCTTCATCGTTTTCTCCGAACGCAGTATAACTTGCTTCTAGTTCAAAAATGCCTGTTTCAGCAGTCGGATTGGTCAACCAAGTATATCCGTTAACCGTTTCAATATTCACTGAAGTGTCTTCGGGAATTTCTTCCCCCTCAGCAATATATCCTGAAACTTGGATCGAATATTTCAGTCCTTCTTCCAGACCGATTTCATCAAAGGAGATATCGATTCCATCGTAATCATTAACTCTATTAGTCACCCAAACGCCTGATTCAACTTCTCCATTAATCTCAAAGTCATTAAACCATTCGAGCACGGCATCTCCACTTGAGACAAGTGCCTGGTCGGCATCTGGATTTTCTGAAAAATCATTCTCATAGACGACGACTTGTTCTGGTTCGCTGGTTGGTTCATTATCTGTTTCCTGTGCCAAAGCTGTTGTTGCTGTAGCAAAGACGGGTGCGACCAGCAGCGCACTCATCATTCCATTTGCTAATTTAAATTTAGTGCTGTTCTCCATACGTGTCCTCCTTATTTGTTCTGACTATTCGACTGTACGCTCATTATTTATGTAATGAGACAACTAACGAAACAATAGTGATTCCTAAGAATCGTCAGACCTTCTCACCGCCTTCTCCTTAATATCTCAGCGATTATACACTAAACGCTTACAATAATAATACTTTTACTAGAAACCGTTTACAATAGTTAATTTGTTTAAACAACAAATTAACATGAAACTCATACTAAAGTCGCTTTTTTGTAATATTATTGCAATATAAGTGAGATTTTTGCTACTGTTTGTTTAAAAAAGCCGCAGCACTAGGCTACGACTTCTCTTATCCATTTATTAACGGCACTTTGCGTGTGCACGCCGCTTAAACGGTTTGTGTATTTGCCTTTATAAAAAAGGAGAACGGTAGGCGTCGACTGGATAGTAAAGGCTTCAGCCCAGTCCGGGTTGTCTATGGTTTTAACTTCCGCAATAATAATAGATTCGTCAGATGCCTCTCTGACCTGTTCCAAGCTATGAGCCATTGCCTGACAGGTCCCGCAGAAATCACTAGTGAACTGGACAAGGACAATTGGAGCTGACTTAATCGTCTCGTAAAAATTTTCTTCATTTAATGTGATCGGCATAGTCAGTCCATCTTCTGTTTCTGTTTAGTCAGGTCACTTTTCTTTACGGTAATTCCTGATCCAAGATACGTTTCATTTTCGCTGTCGGGATTTCTTCTGACTGTAAAATGTTCGGGCACTTTATCCACTCCGCCTTTTACAAATGGGTTACATCTGAGAATACGCGCCATTCCCATAACGGACCCTTTAGCGGCTCCATGTTTTTCAAGTGCCTGAACGGTATAGTGTGAACACGTCGGGTAATAGCGGCAGCTTGGCTGAAATAGCGGGGATATGACTTTCTGATAGGTTCTAACCAATGCGAGCAGCAGTTTTTTCATGTGTATGCTCTCCTTTTATCTTTCTACTCTGGTAGTATAGCAAAAACACTTACTTTTTAAAAGTCCAATTATTTATTCCAATATAAAAAAAGCTACCCTGACCAGTTCAGCCAGGGTAGTGAGAATGTAATTATTCTGCTTCCAGAATGTCTTCTACTGTTCGGGTCACATAACGTGCCCCTTTGATTTTAGTATAGAGCGGATCACCTTTGACGGTGAACATGTCTTGTGCAATGATCTGTTCCATTGCTGTCTGAACGTCTTCCTTAGTCAGACCTGTTCTCGGCTGATCTAAGGCGATAACTCGGTTTTTACCTTCTCCTGTTTCAAAACGCAATTCTAGTTTCATACTCATGGGTGTGCCTCCTGTTTTGTTTTAGTTGATTATAGTGAGTAGCGGTATTCTTCTATGACAAGTGTATGTGAAACAGGCAGATCCGTTACTGAATCAAGAGCCTGAGTGAATGCTGTGACTTGTTCTTCAGATAGAGACTGATGAGCGCCAGCAAAACTTCTGCGGACGAGCTTTGCGTTCTCAACATCTTCCAGAAAAATATCTACTTTACTTGCTGACCATATTTTATTCATTATTGTTTCCTCCTTAGTTGATTGTGTAAGGTGATCACTGCTTACACTAGTAATAACGAAAGAAGAATCAGAAGTGTTACCTTGAAAATAAAAAATCTCAAGTCAGCTGATAGGCCGGCTCAAGATTTTTATATCCTTACATGTTCTGGTGATTTCTAGTCGATGACAAGCATATTCTGATCGTCGAACTCCCATGTGTCAGCATAAGCTAGTTCCCAGTAGTAGCCGTCAGGGTCAGAAAAGTATCCGCTGTATCCTCCCCATGATACAATTCGAGGCATTTTCACAATTGCTCCTCCGGCAGCCTCTACCTTACTCATCACTTCATCTACTGCTTCTTTTGATTTCATGTTGCAGGCGAGTGTAATCCCTCTGAACTGACCACCAATTGATTTTGGCGGATTTTCTTCATTAATATCTTTAGCCAGCTCATCTATCGGGTAGAGTTCCAGCTTGCTTCCTTCATTATTGAAGAAAACGATCGCCGGCTCTTCGGCTGTCTCAGGCGTGCTGAATCCAATATCTTTATAAAATGCAAGGGACTTTCTCAAATCTTTGACTCCTAGGCAAATCAAATTGATACGATTCATCTGAATTCTCCTTTTTCGATTAACTGCTTCACTTCCTGGTAACAGAAACACCCGGTCAGATGGTCATTGACCAGGCCAGCTGACTGCATATAGGCATAGCAGATGGTCGGACCCACAAAACCGAATCCATCCTTCTTCATCTGTCGGCTCATCCTACGGCTTTCTTCTGTCTGCGCTGGCACCTCACTAAGGTCAGTCCAGTGATTGATGATCGGCTGATGGTCCACAAAATTCCAGATATAGGAAGAAAAAGAGCCATATTGTTCAACGACAGCCTGATACGCTTTTGCATTTTTCACGACACTTCTTATTTTCAGCCGGTTCCGGATGATTCCTTCGTTCTGAATCAGCTCCTCGATTTTTTCATCTGAATAGTCGGCAATGGTGGATGGATCGAACTGGTCGAAGGCTTCTCTATACTGCATGCGTCGTTTCAGAATCGTCAGCCAGCTCAACCCGGCCTGAGCCCCTTCCAAGCAGAGCAGCTCAAATAACTCCCTGTCATCTTTCATAGGCCGTCCCCACTCATAATCATGGTAGTCGAGGTAGACCTGATCTTCAGTCACCCAGCCACATCTCTCCATGCTTACTCCCCCCGTCAGTCTTATAATGATACTTTTTTTACTCTTCTGTCTTCTTCGTTATTATAACGTAAACGCGAACAGCTATGGGACTCAAAATCTCCGTTCCAGTCTGATTTTATTCAACGAACTGGAATCTGTATGATCATTTTTTATCTATTCAATCGTTGAACTGACAAGAGGTGTCTTCCTGATCTTTTAGTTCAAAATACGAAAAAACCCCAATGAACATCAGGTAGATAATCAGCGTCAGTATATACGCAATGAATGTAAACAATCTGAACCCTGTACCGATCATGACCACTTCGACAAGCATCGTCAGGATCAGAGGAATCGTTATTTTTGCTACATCCGCTTTGAATCCATTTTTAATTTCTTCCCAGCTCCGGTCCTCTTCTTCATCCTGATCACCAAAATAATAGTCCGATGCAGCCTCTCCAATTTCCCAGGCACCATACGCCAACAGAATATAGGCAAACAAGCCGTCATCATTAATGTGTAAGAAGAGAGAGACGACACCTGCTACAAATAAAACTGTACCGGTTACTGCCGTCTTCATTGTCTCTCTATTCATAAAATCCTTCTCCTTTTCAAAACTTGATTCATTATATATACTAAAGTATAGAGTTACTCTATAGTCAAGGGGGAAATTTTATATGGTCAAACAATCCGCTTACATCACTACTGGGCGTTTTGCCAGATTAGTGGGTGTGTCTAAGCATACACTCTTCTTTTATGATGAAAAAGGCTTGTTCAAACCAGCCTATGTTAAAGAAAATGGCTACCGGTATTACTCACTGAAGCAAGTTGAAACCTTCTCAGTCATTTCCGCTCTCAAAGAAATCGGCGTCCCGCTTAATAACATTAGGGCTTTCCTTGACAACCGATCGCCCGAACGTTTTTCACAGCTGCTTTCAAAAGAAGCAAATGCTCTGCAGAAAAAAATTGCTCGGCTGAATCGTCTGGAACAAGCTATGAGAGAAAAGAAACGTGTTACAGACGAAACCCTCGCCAGTTTGTCTTCCGGGTTCCAAATTGAATCGTTCTCTGCCCGGCATATGCTGACTACCAGGATCGACAACGTTCTGGATACGCGTTCCTATTACCAAGCTTATACAACACATTATGCCTCTTTAGATAAGAAGACCGCTCAGACCACTTTTCTGGAAGGGCTAATCGTTCCCGTCGAGGAAGTCAGCCAGGAATCAGAAAACTACAGCGGATTTTTATATACCGAAGTCTCAGATCAGTCTTTGTGTAACTTCATTTTACCTGGGGGACAGTACCTGACCGGATACTTCAAGGGAGGCGATGACGATGTACTCAAGGGTTATGCCTCGATGCTGGTCCATGCAGAAAAGGAACAGCTCATAGTTGGCTCTCACTTCGTGGAAGACCTTGCACTCGACGAACTGTCTTTCAAAAAATATGACGATTACGTTTATAAATTGTCTCTTCTATTGAAAGAGTCCTAAGCTGACAGCCTTGAAAGTCGGATGCTGATCGCCCTCTCAACTGACTCATTTAATCAAAAAACGCCAGCACCCTCACGATAATGCGAGGAGCTGGCGTATTGATTATAGACTGAAGAGTTTTGAGTTAGCCTGTTCGGTTTTTCTTATTCAGGTGATGACTGAGTATTCATGAAACGTTCCAGGAATTCTTTCAGGCGAGGTGCCTGTGGGTTGTACAGAATTTCTGACGGCGGGCCATCTTCGATGATTTTCCCTCCATCAAAGAACGCGATACGGTCAGCCACTTCTTTGGCAAAGTCCATCTCATGGGTAATCAGAAGCATGGAAGTATCCCCCTGGTCGGCAATGTCCTTGATGACATCAAGCACTTCACCGACAAGTTCAGGATCCAGCGCAGAAGTAGGCTCATCAAAGATCAGCACTTTAGGGTCCATGACCAATGCACGGGCAATTGCCACACGCTGCTTCTGCCCACCGGAAAGCTGAGCAGGGTAGGTATCTGACTTATCCAGCAGTCCCACTTTATCAAGCATCTCCTCTGCAGCTTTTTTTGCTTCCTTTTTATCTCTCCCCTGTACAGTCAGTTACTGTCAAATTTTTTTGTTCTTAAAGGTCTATAACCGTTGTTCTATCAAGGAAAAGACAAAAAACACTTGCCC